>NZ_JBEXKC010000076.1:0-36241 GCF_040609475.1 Streptomyces sp. NPDC004667
TCGGGGTGCACGGCCTCGATGCGCCCACGCAGGTCCGCGCCCGCACGCAGCGGGCGTCGGCCCCTGGGTGTCAGCCCGTGGGCGTCGACGCCGGCGCGGCCGTCCGGCGGGCGAGGGCGTCCGAGGTCCGGACCGTCATGTAGAGCGAGGCCACGAGGCTGAGTACGAGGACGGCGCCCAAGGCGAAGACGCTGGCGCTCGACACGGCGGCCTCGCTGCCCGCCTCGGTGCGGGCCGAGCCGCCGAGGAAGGGGACGACGCCGAGGACGGCGATGCCCAGGGCGACCTCGCCCCAGACCACCTTCGGGAAGTGCCGCAGCGTCAGCTGCGTCAGCGAGGACCGGTCGTCTTCGCGGCGGGCCCTGACGATGCGGGGCATGAGCCAGAACTGGTTGACGCCGCCGGCCGTGACCATGCCGAGGACCAGGAAGATCTTGACGAGGAGGAAGAGCCCGTAGGTGGTCGTCCACAGCTGGCTGACGGCCCCGACGTGCTTCCAGCTCATCCACAGGCCGGAGGTGAACACCGCGCCGACGCAGATCAGGGCGACGAGGGAGAAGCGCCGCCAGGTGTCGGCCCACAGTGCGCCCGCGTTCTCGCCCGGCCGGCCGCGGGGGGTGGAGAGCGCCGCGAGGAGCGCGAGGCCGCCGATCCACACCACACCGCTGATGATGTGTGCCTGACCGAAGACGAGGTCCAGGACCTTGTCCGCGTCCTTCGGCTTGGTGGCCGGGACCGCCGCGACGAGGGTGATCGCGAGAGCCAGGGGCAGCGCGGTGAGGACCAGGGCGTCCGTGTGCCGACGCGCCTTGGGGACGAACAGCGCCATCAGGACGGCCGCGGCGAGGAGCAGCACGACGTTCTGGACGAGGTAGAGCGTGCCCTGGGCGATCCACGCCCCCTTGCCGGCGGGCGCCGTGAGGAAGTCGGCGATCGCGCCCGGCGCGAGGGCGTCACCGAACGGCATGCCCTTGCCCGCGCGGGCCACCCGGGCGGCGAGTTGGAAGTAGCCCGCGACGAGCAGGACGACTCCGGCCCAGGCCAGGTAGCCGGCGGTTCTGCGTCTGGTCGCCTCGGCGTCCTCGGGCGGCGCGTCGGTCCCCCTGAGCGCGGGGCGCACCGACGCGGTGTACGTCACCGTCGCGCCGATGGTGCCGCAGAGCCCGACGAAGTAGCCGCTCTTGGTGAGGACGCGCCACAGGGGAGGTGTGGTGTAGCCGGTCGAGGCGGCCAGATGTATGAGATTCATAAAGGGCAGGCTAACCTAAGTTGGAGCGACTTCCGGCAGGCGAATTCAAGCCGTTATGTGAGGGTTCGTACCCAGTTGTTCGGGGTGGTGGGCCGAGTCGCGGCCGGATCCGCGTGTCCGGTTCGGGCCGGAAATCCCCTGTTCGGAACGGATGTTCGGGCCGTACTAATTGCTCCTGGCCCGACCGGCCGTCCATCACCCGAAGGAGTCACGACCCATGACCCGTCTCCGTACCACCGGCATGGCCCTGGCCGGCGCCGCAGCGATGTTCGCCCTGACCGCCGCCCCCGCCCAGGCGGCCCCCGGGGACGTCACGACCTCCTGCGCGAGCGTGGTCACGCCCACCGGCTACGTCGACGTGAGCTGGGGGTACAGCGCGAGCTGCGGCACGCAGAGCTTCAACCCGAACATCAAGCAGATCAAGCAGCTCACCGGCCTCCCCGTCGGCACGGTGGTCCAGGCCTGCGGCTCCACCTACCAGCCCGCCGGCTGGATCCAGACCGCCTCGTACTACAGCGGCAGCTGCGTCTACGCCGCGAACGGCGGCTTCAACAACAACGCGTGGACGCTGAAGCGCGTCTCCTGACCACCGACGCGCCGGCGCCCGCCCCCTCCGTCAAGGAAGGGGCGGGCGCTGGTGCGCGGGGCGGCACGGAGGGCATCCGCTCCGCGCCGCCCCGGTCAGTCGCGGACGTCCGGGACCGGCTCCGCGCTGCTGCGCTGGAGCGCGGCCTTGGAACCGGCGGCCGGGCCGAGGGCCCAGTCGGAGAGGGCCATGGAGTCGGCGTAGCGTTCCTCGTCGTTCAGCAGGACACCGATGATCGTCTTGCCGTTGCGGTTCACCGAGAAGACGAGGCACTTGCCCGCCGCCGTGCCGGTGCCGGTCTTGACGCCGATCGCGCCCGGGTAGCCGTACCCGGTGGGGCGCGGTTGCACCAGGAGGTTGGTGTTGCTCCAGGTGGCGAGGGCGGAGGTGCCACCGCTGCTGTACGACGTGGTCTTCACCAGGGTCTGGAACAGGGTGTTGGTCATCGCGTACCGGGCGAGCTTCGCGAGGTCGCGCGGCGTGGTGCGGTTGTTCCCGGTCGGTGAGATGCCGTCGAAGGTGTCGTAGAGGGTGTTCGTCATGCCCAGCGCCTTCGCCTTGGCGTTCATCTTCGCGATGAAGTCCGCCTTGCGGGCCGCGATGGTGGATCCCGAGCCGAAGGTGTCCGCGAGCGCGTACGCCGCGTCGCAGCCCGAGGGCAGCATCATCGCGTACAGCAGCTGACGGACCGTCGGGGTCGCGCCCGCCTTGAGCTGGGCCGAACTCGCCCCCTCCCGGTAGACGTAATCGAGGTACTCCTGTTTGACGGTGACCCTCCGGTCGAGGTTCAGGCCGGGCAGGGTGGTCACCACCGCCGCCGTCATGATCTTCGTGGTGCTCGCCATCTGGCGCCTGGTGTCGGGGGCCTTGGAGGTGAGCGTGGCCCCGGTGGACGCGTCGAGGAGGAAGGCGCCGGCGGCGGTGAGGGGCGGCGCGGCGGCGGCGTGGGCCGGCACGGACACCGTGAGCAGGGCTCCGGCGGCGACGGTGACGGCGAGTGCCCCGCGTGCGCGGCGGAGCAGATGTGTGATCAAGTCGGCCCCCGTGGTGGGAGAAGAGGTGGAGGGACGGAGCGCCGCTGCGCCCGCGCCCACCGGGAGGGTACGCAGTCGGACGCGCCCTTGGGCATACCGCTGCACCCGCGGATCCGGATCGGGCCCCGGCGGAGGTCCGTTCGCCGAAAGGGCGACCGCTGTCCGCATGAATTTTCGGGATGTCCGGACCGGGGTGCCGGGGGCCCCCGCGCGCGGCCGGTACCTCTGGTGCGTCGTGCCGGTGGCTGCCCGGCAGCCGGTCCTGGAACCGAGGATGAGGGAACCGCACATGAAGAACCGACTCCTGCTCGCCGGATCCGCCGTGGTGGCGGGCGTCGGCCTGTGCGCCGCGACGGCCCCCGCCGCGGCGGCGCGGGCCCCGCTGGGCATCAGCGTCGCGTGCGGTGACACTGCGGGACTGGTCACCGCGGTCAACCGGGCGAACGCCCGGCCCGAAGGTGCCACGATCACCCTGGCGGAGAACTGCGCCTACCGCTTCGAGGACGGCTACGGGAACTCGGGCACCGCCCTGCCGGCCTTCACGGGCAGGATCTCCCTCATCGGCGAGCACACGACGCTGATCCGCTCCGTACGCGGGGGAGTGCCCCGCTTCCGGATCCTCGCGGTGAACGAGCGCGGCCGGCTCACCCTGAAGGGCGTCACCGTGGCCGGCGGCCACACCGACGGCGACGGCGGCGGCATCGCCAACGAGGGAACGCTGTGGGTGGAGAACAGCAAGGTCGTCGGCAACCGGGCCGGCGGGGACGGCGGCGGCATCTCGAACGAGGGCGGCCAGGTCACGCTCGTCCACAGCGAGGTGCTCACCAACGTGGCCAGCTCCAACGCCACTTCCGCATCGTCCGGATCCGGCAACGGCGGCGGCCTCGACAACGACGGGGCCGGCCTGCTCACGCTCAGGAAGAGCATCGTCGCGGGCAACACAGCGGACGGGGACGGCGGCGGCATCCGGAACCGGGGCACGCTGGTCGTCGAATCCAGCCACGTCAAGCAGAACGAGGCCCGAGACTCCGGCGGCGCCCTCGGCAACCTGGGCTCCGCCCGGATCGAGGACAGCAGGTTCCCGGAGAACCGTGCGGGCCTCGACGGCGGAGCCGTGGACAACGGCGGGATCGCGACGCTGGAAGTCCGCGGGACGGCCTTCGTCGACAACAAGGCGGGCAGGGACGGCGGCGCCATCGGCAACGAAGGCGCCGCGATGCTGAAGGAGAGCGTGGTCGAGGGGAACCAGGCCGGCCGGGACGGCGGAGGCATCCACAACGCGTGGGAAGAGGGCTCCGCGCCCACCCGCCTGACGCTCGACCACACGAACGTCGCGGAGAACCGCGCGGCCCGCACCGGCGGCGGCACGCACAACTCGGCCGGGGCCGAGGTTCTCCTCACGGAGAGCGACATCACCGGGAACGCGCCGGCGAACTGCTCCGGCACGGTACCCGGCTGCTCCTGACGTCACGCCGGCCGGGGCAACCGGCGTGCTCCGGGCCGCAGTTCCGCCGGACCGTCGTTCCGTGCCGGGGCCGCCGCGCCCCGGCGCGGAACGGCGGGTTAACGTATCCCTTCATTCGAGGGGGACAGTGATGTCGCACAACACGGGGTGGGAACACCACCACCCGGGACAGCCCGCACCGCAGTGGCCAGGCGGCTGGATGCCGCCTCCGCCTCCGCCGCAACCGGGCGTCATACCCCTGAGGCCGCTCGGGGCGGGCGATGTGCTCGGCGGGGCCTTCGCCGCCTTCCGCCGCTGCTGGAAGCCCCTGACCGGGGTCATCCTCGGCGTACAGGGCATCGGGATCCTGCTGGTGGCCGCCGCGATCGGGTTCGCCGTCCTCGGCGCGGGCACCCGGTTCGACGCCGTCTTCGACATCGGACCCGACGACCGGCCCGCCGGCGCCGACGTGATGGCCCTGCTGGTGTACTTCGTACCGGCCGTGGTGCTCATGCTGGTCACCATGACGCTGGGCATGGCGCTGATCGCCGCCCTGTGCCCCGCGCTGATCCAGGAGGCGGTCCTCGGCCGCCCCACGCCCTTCCGCGCGATGTGGCGGCGGTCCTGGTCCCGGCTGCCGTCCGTACTGGGCGTCGTCCTGCTCATCGGGCTGATCGCGGGCGGGCCGATCATCGTCCTCTACGCGATCTGCTTCCCCCTGATCATCATGGGCGCGGACGGCTCCGGCCCACCGCCCGCCGTGTTCCTGCTGTTCCTCGGCGCGCTGCTCTGGGCGCCCGTGTCGGTCTGGCTGACGATCCGGTTCAGCCTCGCGCCCGCCGTGGCCGTGTGCGAGGGGCTCGGCCCCGTCGCCGCGCTGCGCCGCTCCACCCGCCTCGTCAGCGGCGGCTGGTGGCGCGTGTTCGGCGTCTCGCTGCTCGCGTACCTCATGGCGACCGTCGTCGGCTACATCATCCAGTTGCCGTTCACCCTGATCGGCATGTTCGCGCTGTTCCCGGCCATGCTGGCGGCGGGCGACGAGGGCTCGGACGCCACCACCCTGATCATCGGCGTCGTCGTGTACGCGCTCTTCGTGATGCTCGGCGTGGCGATCAGCGGGGTGTTCCAGTTCGGCTATCCCCAGTTGGTGCTGTCCCTGCTCTACGTGGATCAGCGGATGCGCAAGGAGAACCTCGCCGAGGGGCTCATCGCCTCGGCCCACGCCGGCGCGGAGCCCGGCCGGGGCTGACACCGGACACCGTCCGTCCGCCCGTCCGTCCGTCCGGAAGCACCGTGGCGGGCGGGCCGGTTCAGTCCTCCCCGTCGAAGCTCCAGGACTCGATGTCCCGGTAGTGGATCGGCCCCGGACCGCGCCCGATGTTGCTGCCGACCAGGTGCAGGCGCGCGGCAGGCCACGGGCGGCCGGTGAAACCGGTCAGCCCGGCGGCGGCTTCCACGGCGCTGGAGTGCGCGCCCCGCCGCGACCGGGCGAGCGTCAGGTGGGGGCGCAGCGGCCGTTCCGGGAAGTCGATCCCGCACTCCCGGACCAGGGTCCGTACGTCGGTGGCGAGCCGGTGCAGTCCTTCGAGCTCCCCGTCGATCCCGGTCCACAGCACCCGCTCGTCGAAGTGCCCGCTGCCGCGCAGGGCCAGCCGCAACGGCCGTCGTGCGGCCGCCAGTGCGGCGAGCGCGGGCCGCAGGGGCGCAACGGCCGCCACCGGGAGCTCTCCCAGGAACGCCAGCGTGATGTGCCAGTCCTCGATCCGGTTCCACCGCATGCGCGGGTGGGCGTGGTAGGCCGGACCCAGTTCCCGCTCCAGCTCCTGCTTCGCGTCGTCGGGCGGGGCGAGGGCGATGAACACGCGGACGGTCGGGGCCGGCCCCCGTCCGTCCACCGGGGACTGCGTCGCGTGCTCGGGCGTTTCGGTCATCTTCTGTTCCGTACGTGCGGTGCGGCCGGGGCTGGGCAGCGCGGTGCCGCCGCGTTCCCACGCGGGGAGCCTACCGGGGACCCCGGACCCCACACGTGCCGGGGCCGCCCGCCGGGGGAGCGGGACGGTGGCCGGGTCCCGCCGGTGCCCCTTCCGTCCCGGGACGCCGACGGCTATTGCTTGACGCGACACGGCGGCGGGGGAGGACGGTGCGCGATGACACGGCCGGCGAACACCAGCGGGAACGGCACGCGGCACGGCGGAGAGGCAGGCCCGGGGCCGGACCGGGAGCCGGACCGGGCGGCGACGCCGGACGGGCCCGCGATGACGTCGTTCGACGAGATCTACGACCGGCCGGACCCGAGGGACTTCTTCCGCGGCCTCGGCCGCTGGCAGTACCGGACCCCGCACCACGCGCAGGACGTCTTCCGCCGCCTGACCGCCGCACGCCGACGGGCCGCCGCCTCCGGGTCCCCCGCCGTCCTGGACCTCTGCTGCTCCTACGGGATCAACGCGGCCCTCCTCAACCACGACCTGACCCTGGACGACCTCTACGCCCACTACACCTCGCCGCGGGCGGCCGCGCTCACCACCGCGGAGCTGATCGAACGGGACCGCGCCTTCTACGCGGCCCGGCGGCGCCCCGACGCCGTGCCGGTGATCGGGCTCGACCCGGCCGCCGGCGCCATCGCCTACGCGTGCTCCGTCGGCCTGCTCGACGAGGGGTTCGCCGTGAACCTGGAAACGGAGCCCGTCGGCGCCCGCCTCCTGGCCGCCGTACGCCCGGTGGGGCTGATCACCGTCACCGGCGGTGCGAGTTTCCTGTCCCCCCGCACCTTCCGGCCGCTCCTCGGCGCCGCGCGGGAGGAGGTGTGGGTCGCCGCGTTCGTCCTGCGCACCGGCTCGTACCGGACCATCGCCGACGGGCTGGCACCCTTCGGGCTGATCACCGAGAAGGTGGCGGAACCCACCTACCCGCAACGCCGGTTCACCAGCGCCACCGAGCAGCGGCACGCCGTCGACGCGGTGACCGCCCTCGGCGAAGACCCCCGCGGCAAGGAGGACGCCGGCTGGTTCCACACCGCCTTCCACCTCTCGCGGCCCGCACCGGACACCACGGCGACCCCGCTCTCCACCTTCCTGCGCGACGTCTGACCCGGCGCCGGGCCCGCCTGCCGCCGACCCGCCGCCGCCCCGGACGGACGATGGCATGATCGGCCCGTGATCAACGAACACCACCGGCCCGCCGGCCGCCGGACCCGCGTCCTGTTCGACGTCGACGGCACGCTCATCGACGCCCTGGACAACCAGCGCCGCGTCTGGCGGACGTGGGCGGAGCGGCACGGACTGGATCCCGACGAGGTCCACCGGGTCGCCCTGCGGACACGGCCCGTGGAGACCTTCGCGCGGGTCGCCCCGGACCGCGATCCGCGGGAGTGCCTGGCGGCCCTGCACGAACTGGAGGACGAGGACGTCCGGTCCGGCGCCTACACGGCGTTCGACGGTGCGGCCGAGCTGCTGTCCCGTCTGCCGTCCGGGTCCTGGGCGTTGGTGACCTCGAACTACGAGCACCGGGTGCGCGGCCGCTTCGCCCGGACCGGCCTGCCCGTCCCGGCCCTGATCGTGGACGCGGCCGCCGTCGAGGAGGGCAAACCCTCGCCGGCCCCCTACCTCGGTGCCGCCGCCCGGCTGGGCGTAGACCCGCGGGACTGCCTGGTCGTCGAGGACGCCCCGTCGGGAGTGCTGTCGGGACTGCGCGCGGGGATGACGGTGTGGGGCGTCAACACCCGGGCCGCGGTGGAGGGCGTGCACCGCCACTACCCGACCCTGCGCGAAGCCGTCCCCGACATCCTCGCGTTCGCCTCCGGAGCGCGCGGGGAGGCGCCGCACACCGCCCCGTAGCCCACCGGCCCGCCGCGGGGCGGCTCAGCCCGTGAAGAGGGCCGTGAGATGGGCGTCGAGGACGTCCTGGGCCGCCTGCGGGGTGAGGTGGCCGATCAGGACGTGGGTGATGAGGCCGTCCGCCAGCGCGAGGAGGGTGCGGGCCTCCCGCCGCGGGTCCACGGGGACGGCGCGGGCGAGGTGCTCGGGCCGCTCGCGGGAGGGCCGTTGACCGTGAAGGAGAGCACGCCGGTCGAAGGCGTACCGACCACCTTCGGGGTCGAGCGCTCCCGCGACCTCGTCGCCCCGGCCGACGCGATCCCCGTGGCGCGGCTGCGTGCGGCCGGCGCCGTCCCCACCGGGCACAGCAACATCCCGACCCTGATCCTGGCCGGGATGCACACGCGCAGCGAACTGTTCGGGGACACGGTCGACCCCTGGGACCCCGCCCGGACTCCCGGCGGCAGCAGCGGGGGCGACGGGATGGCCGTAGCCACCGGCATGGCGGCCCTCGCGACCCCGGCCCCGCGTCCCAGTTCCTGGTCACCGACGGCCCGCCGGCCCGCAGCGTCGCCGACCTGCGGCTGGCCTACGAGGTGCCGGCCGGCCCCGATCCGCGCGACCCGCAGGCGGTCCCCGTGCCCCTCTACGGGGAGCCGCTGCCCGGCCCCGTGAAGGTCGCCGCCGTCGCGGACCCCGGTGGACACGGCGTGCACCCCACGGTCCTGGCCGCCGTGGAGACCGCGGCCGCCGCCCTGCGGGACGCCGGGTACGACGTACGGGAGGTGCCGGACGTCCCCAGGCTGGACGGGGCCCTCGACGCGTACGGGCGGATCACCGTCACCGAGTTCGCCCCGGCCTGGCCGGTGGTGCGCGGGCTGCTCGGCGAGGGCGGGGACGAGCTGGTGAAGCTGATGGGCACCTGGCCGGCCATCCGCCGCTCGTGGGCCGAATTCCTCGACGAACACCCCCTGTTGCTCGGTCCGGTGTTCACCGAGCCGCCGGTCGAACCGGGCCTGGAATCCCGTGACCGGGCCGGCCGGGACCGGGTGGCCACGGCCATGCGCCTGTGTACGGTGACCAGTTTCGTCGGCGTGCCGGCCGTGGGCGTCGCGACCGGGGTGACGGACGGGCTGCCGTGCGGAGTCCAGATCGTGGGGCGCGCGTTCCGCGAGGACCTGTGCCCGGCCGCGGCCCGGGCGGTCGAGGAACGGCTCGGGAGCCCGGCCCCGATCGATCCGCGGTAACGGGCACCGGCGGGGGCCGTGCTCCCACGGGTGCCGGCCCCGGCCGGTCAGTGCGGGAGGTCGACCGACACGTGCGGCGCCAGCGCCCGCAGGAAGTCCGCCGCGTCGAACACGGCTCCCGCCGAGGCCACGCCCGTGGTCCGCGTCCGGCCGCTCAGGAGGCGCTGGACGGCCTCCACCGCCAACGGGGCCGTGACCGCGTAGATGTCCTGCCCGCGGGCCGTTGCCCGCCGCTCGACGCCGTCGGCACGGACCAGGACGTCGACGGCGAAGAGCTGGTCCGAGCGCCCCAGCGCGTCCACCGCCTCGGGAGCGGGCGTGTCCTGTGCGGCCAGGTCCCCGGCCGCCTCGACGCTCATGTACGTGCGCACGTCCGGCACCTCCAGGTGGCTCGGCACGGTGACGACATCGGCCATCGTGAACTCCGCGATCACCGACCGCCGTCCGAGCTGCCCCGGGAAGTCCCAGTCCACCACCCGCGGCTCGTCGTCGTGGTACCGCAGCGCGCCGTCCGCGAAGCGCACCCGACGGCCCGCGCGACGCTCGTGCGACACCGCGCCCGCCGCCCGCGTGCCCTCCGTGGGATGCCAGCTGCTCAACCCGTACGCCACGTGCACCTCGTCCGCCGCCGTCCGCCCTCCCAGGGCCGCGGTCACCAGGAGGTCGCCCAGGCCGCCGTAGAACGCCATCGCCGGCACCACGGCCACCCCGGCCTTCAGGGCGGCCCCGGCGTGGTCGGCGAACGTGGCGGCGTTCGCCTCGATCTCCGCCGCCACGTCCACGTACGGGATCCCCGCGCGCAGCGCCGCCTCCACCACCGGGCCGGCCGTCACCGCGAACGGCCCGGCGCAGTTGATGACCGCCGCCGCACCCGCCAGGGCCCGGTCCAGGGAGTCCGGGTCGTCCACGGTGGCCTGCCGCACCACCACCCCGCCCCACCCGGCGGCCAGCTCCTCCAGGTGCGCCGCGTTGCGCCCCGAGACCACGGTGGCCACGCCGCGCCTGAGGAGTTCGGCCACGACGAAACGTCCCGTGTGCCCGGTCGCCCCGTACACCACCACTGCCGCCGCTGTGTTCATCGTTTCCCCTGCTCTCGCTGTGCCGATGCGGAAAGTCTCGTCGCGGGGGAGGCCGGGGTGTGAGGGTCCGGAACGACACCACCCGTACACTTTCGGACATGCCCACTGTCGCGCTGCTGGCCGCTGGTGACCTGCTCCACTTCGAACTGGGGGTGGCCTACGAGATCTTCGGCAACCCCCCGCGCGAGGCCACGGACGGCTGGTACGACGTACTGCTCTGCGGGCCGGGGCCGGTACGGGTCGGGCCGTTCCGGGTCGAGCCGGACCACGGCCTGGAGCGCCTGGCCGCCGCCGACACCGTGATCGTGCCCGCGTGCGCCGACATCGACGTACCGCCGTCCCCGGAACTGGTCGAGGCCGTACGCGCGGCCCATCAGGCGGGGGCCCGGGTGGCCTCCCTGTGCACGGGGGCGTTCCTGCTCGGCGCCGCGGGCCTGCTGGACGGCCGCCGGGCCACGACCCACTGGGCACACGCCGAGGAGCTGAGCGCACGTCATCCCCGGGCCGTGGTCGACCCGGACGTGCTGTACACGGACAACGGCAGCGTCCTCACGGCGGCGGGGAAGGCCGCCGCCGTCGACCTCTGCCTGCACCTGGTCCACCTCGACCACGGCGCGCTCGTTGCCAACTCCGTCGCCCGGCGCCTCGTCATGCCGCCCCACCGGCCCGGCGGCCAGGCCCAGTTCGTGGCCTCGCCGGTGCCGGCCAAGGGCGACCACGTGCTGGCGGGGCTGCTCGCCTGGGTCCTGGAGCGGCTGGACCGGCCGCTGACCGTGGCCGACATGGCCCGCGAGGCGAACACGAGCCCGCGCCACCTCGGCCGGCAGTTCCGCTCGGTGACGGGGCAGACGCCCCTGCAGTGGCTCCTGACCCAACGGGTACGACGTGCGCAGGAGTTGCTGGAGGCCACCGGCATGAGCGTCGAGTCGGTCGCCCTCGCCACCGGGATGGGCACCGCGACCACGCTCCGCCGCCAGTTCAAACGCACCGTCGGGGTCCCGCCGGACACCTACCGCCGCTCGTTCCGCAGCGCCGACCCCTCGCGCATCCCATAGCCGCCCGTACACCGTGCTTCATCTGAAATAGTGCAGAAGTGATGAGGTGATGAGAACGGCCCAACAGGGGTCGTCCCGTGTCGAGATGGTCCATCCCGGGTACCTCGCCCCGGGCCGGCACCCCGATTTCGTGACAGTGATCGTTGCTCTCTGGTGGGCGCCGGTTCCGACGTGTAGCGTCTGCGGCAGCTGTCGTGGTTCGCAGTACCTGCCCGCGCCCTGGCGTGGGCGTTTTGCTGTGCAGTGCAGGACCAGGGCGATCACCTCCGGGTCCGCGCGGTGCGGATCCGACATCGACTGAGAGGCACGGCCATGGCCAGCGGCATCGTGAAGTGGTTCAACTCCGAAAAGGGCTTCGGTTTCATCGCGCAGGACGGCGGCGGTCCGGACGTCTTCGCGCACTACTCCAACATCAACTCCACCGGCTACCGCGAGCTCCAGGAAGGCCAGGCCGTGACCTTCGACGTCACGCAGGGCCAGAAGGGCCCGCAGGCGGAGAACATCACCGTCGCCTGACCCCGTTCGCAGGCACACCCGGCCGCCCCGGAGCACCCGCTCCGGGGCGGTTCGCGTGCCGGGCCCTACCGGAGCCCGGTGACCGGCAGCTCCCGCAGGGCGTGGAACCTGAAGGTGGCGTGCCAGCGGAGCCGGTCCGCCGGGCAGGCCGGCCGCAGGTCCGGGAACCGGTCCACGATGGCCCCCAGGGCCAGTGTGAGCTGGAGCCGGGCCAGGGGCGCCCCCAGGCAGTAGTGCATGCCCTGTCCGAGGGCGAGGTGGGACTTGTCGGCGCGGTCGATGTCGAAGCGGTCCGGGTCCGGGTAGCGGTCCGGGTCGCGATGGGCGGAGGCCAGGGCGAACAGCACGGTGTCCCCGGCCGGGATCCGCACGCCACCGATCTCCACCGGTTCCGTGGGGAACCGGCGGATCGCCGTCTGGTTGGGGCTCGTGTACCGCAGGAGCTCCTCGACCGCGTCCGCCGTGCGCGCGGGTTCGGCCCGCAGGCGGGCCAGCTGCCCGGGGTGGTCGAGGAGGGTGAGCACGCCCGCGCTGATGACGTGCTGGACGTTCTCGCTGCCCGCCCCCAGGATCAGGAAGGCGAGCGAGACGAGCTCCTCCTCGGTGAGCCGGTCCCCCTCGTCGCGGGCCGTGATCAGGTCCGAGAGGAGGTCGTCGCCGGGGCGGGCGCGCCGCCGGGCGACGAGGTCGACCAGGAAGCGGTGGACCTCGCCGATCGAGCGGACCAGTTCCTCGCGGGAGCCCGGGGCGAGCATCGCGGAGATCCAGCCGGAGAACCGTTCCCGGTCGTCGGACGGGACGTCGAGGAGGGCGCCGATGACCCGCAGCGGCAGCGGCCTGGCGAACTCCGCCACCAGGTCGGCCTCGCCACCGCCGTCGAGCAGCCCGGCGAGGTGCGCGGTCCGCTCGTCCACGGCGGCCCGTACGGTGTCGCGCAGCCGGTCCACGTGCCGGGGGGTGAAACCGTGCGCCACCAGCCGGCGCAGGCGCAGGTGGTCCTCGGGTCCGACGTTCAGCAGGTTGCTGTCGAGCGTCGGCGGCAGGGAGAAACCGCTGAAGCCCGTGGCCGAGTGCCTCTTGTCCACCGAGAGGCGCTGGTCGGACAGCCCCGCGCGGACGTCCGCCTCGCGGACCACCAGCCACACGGCGGAGCCGTCGGGCAGCGCCACCCGGTGCACCGGTCCGGCGGCGCGCAGGGCCGCGTAGACGGCGTGGGGGTCGCGTGCGAAGGGCTCTCCGAACGGCTGCGGCAGGGTGGTGTCTTGCGATATCCGCGTCATGCGCGATCCTTACGTGCCCGGGGCGGCCGGCCACGGGCTCCGGTCGGAGGCCGCGGTCCGGGTGATCATCCCCATCATCGACGACGCATCCTCGTGACCGTCTCCCGCACGGGGCCGGACGGCCGCCCGACTACGCTGACGCCATGGCCGGCGCGGGAGTGAGTCGACGACGGGTGATGGGCGCCGGGTGCGGCGCGCTCGCGGCGGCGCTGGCCGGATGCTCCGGGGCGTCCGCCCCGGCGCGGCGGCTGCAGTTCGCCACCGGACCCGAGGGCGGCCCGTACAACGCGTTCGGGCACGCCCTGGCGCGGGCGGTCGCCCCGTACGGCGACAGCCGGGGCGGCCCGCCGATCCTCCCCGTGACCACCGCGGCGAGCGTGGACAACCTGCGGCGACTGGACGAGGGCACCGTCGATCTGGCCCTCGCGACGGCCGACGTGGCCGAGGACGCCGTCCTCGGCCGCGAGCCCTTCCCCCGGCCGGTCACCGGCCTGACGGCGCTGGCCCGGGTCTACGTGAACCACACGCACCTGCTGGTACCGGCGCACGGCCCGGTGCGCGAGGCCGGAGCACTCGCGGGCCGGCCGGTCGCGACCGGCGCCGCCGGGTCGGGGGTACAGGTGCTGGCGGGCCGGATCCTGCGGGCCGCCGGTCCGGACGCGGCCGCCGCAGCACCGCTCGAACGCCCCCTGGGCCTGGCCGATTCCGTGCGCGCCCTGCGCGGCGGCGAGGTCGACGCCCTGTTCTGGTCCGGCGGCGTACCCACACCCGCACTGACCGCACTGGCACGCGAACTACCGCTGCGCTTCCTGCCGTTGGACGGCCACGTGGGGCCGCTGCGGGAACGCTGGGGTCCCGTCTACACCGCCGTCACCCTTCCGGCCGGGGTGTACGGGCTCACCGAGCCGGTGGGCACCATCGGGGTCGGAAACTACCTCCTGGCCCGCGACGACGTACCGCACGACACCGTCGAGGCGCTGCTGCGCGTGGTGTTCGACCGGTGGCGGGACCTGCTGCGCGAGGTCACGGCCGGGGCGCGGCTGGAGCCCCGCTTCGCGATCTCGACGGGGAGGGTGCCGCTCCACCCGGGCGCCGTCGCCCATTACCGTTCGGTGTACGGCTGACCGCTCACGGGGGCGGCAGCCGGAGCTCGACGGCCAGGCCGCGCGGCACGTTCGCGCCGGCCGTCAGCCGCCCGCCGCCGGCCCGGGCGAGCTCGTCGGCGATGGCCAGCCCCAACCCGCTGCCCCGCACGTTCTGGTGCTCCGGAGAACGCGTGAACCGGCGCAGCAACGAAGGCAGTTGGTCCGGCGTCACACCCGGCCCGTCATCGGCGACGCGCACGACGGCGTCCCCCGCGGCGGCCCGGCGCGCGCTCACCTCGACGCGTCCGCCGCCGGGTACGAACTTCACGGCGTTGTCGAGGAGGGCGTCCAGTACCCGGCCCACCGTGTCCGGCAGGGCCCGCACCCCCAGGGTGTCCGGGAGCCCGTGCACCGTCAGCTCCAGTCCGGCATCGCGGAACACCGGACGCCAGGCCGCCACCCGGTCCCGTACCGCACGCGCGGCGTCCTGGTCGCGCAGCTCCGCCGCGCCGGACTCCACCCGGGCGAGGGCCAGCAGTCCGTCGAGCAGCTCCTCCAGGCGTTCCGCCTCGTCCAGGGCGCGCGCGTGCTCGGTGCGGCCGGGTCCGGGGGCGATGTACGGCTCGACGTTCTCCATCCGCAGCACCAGCGTGGCCAGGGGGTTGCGCAGCTGGTGGGAGGCGTCGGCGACGAAATCGCGCTGGCGGCCGAGGGAATCGGCCAGTGCCTGCGCCATCGTGTTGAAGTGCCGTCTCAGGTGCCGCAGTTCGGGCGGCCCGGTGTCCGACACCGCCCGGGCCTGGAGCCGGCCCGCGGTCAGCCTCCCCACCGCCCGGTCGAGATCGCGGACGGGGCGCAGCAGCCAGCGCGCGATCCCGACCGCGACCAGGGCGGCCGCGGCGAAGGCGGCGAACGCCCCCACGGCGATGAGGGACCAGCGGACCGTCACGTCCCGGCGGGCCGCTCCGGTGGGCAGGGTCATCAGCACGGCCCCGCTCACCCGCTCGTCGCGGCCCACCGGCTCGGCCACCACCACGGTCGCGGGCCCCCAGGGGCGGATGGCCGGCAGCCGGTCGGTGGACCGGCCGGTGAGCGCGCGGGCCAGGGCGTCCGCCGCCGGCGAGGTCGCCCGGCCGGGGCCACCCTCCGGGGAAGCGGCCGTACCGGCCCGCGCGACCGTCCCGCCGGCCGTGTCGACGACGGCCACCGAAGCCCCGTAGAGCTGCGCGTACCGTTCGATCTCGTCGGACAGCTCGCGGCGGTCGGCGGAGGTGCGCATCCGTTCGGCGAGGTCGGCGAACCGTACGGCCTCCGAGCGGCGTTGCAGCAGCAGGTGTTCGGTCCGCCCGCGCGCGTAGGCGTCGGCGAGGGGCAGGCAGAGCAACAGGGTGGCCGCGCCCATGAGCACCAGCAGCACGGCGAGGAGCCGCCGCCTCACCGGGCGCGGTCCGCCTCGCCGTGGGCCGCGCCCGGTGCCCCGTCGCCCGCCGGGCTCCACGCTTCGTCCCGCGGGCCGCCGCCATCTCCATAGCCGCCATCGCCGTCGCCGCCATCGCCATCGCCGTCGTCGCCGGAGGCGGGGCGGCCGAGCCGGTACCCGTACCCGCGTACGGTGCGCACCAGCCCGGAGCGGCCGGTCTTGGCGCGGATGCCCGCCACGTGGACGTCCAGGGAGCGGGAGGCGCCGAGGAAGGCGTCCCCCCAGATCCGGTCCATGATCTCCTCTCGGGAGTGCACCTCGTCCGGGCGTACGGCCAGGAAGGCCAGTACGTCGAACTCGCGCCGGGTCAGCCGGACCTCGGCTCCCGCCACCATCACCGTCCGGCCCGCCGGATCCACCTCGACGTCCCCGGCGCGCACGGGACGCCGGTGGTGGTCGCCGTGCCCGGCGTCGGCGCCCCGGCGCCCCGGCGGCCGGTGCGCCGGTCCGTGCGGCGGCGCACGGTGTCGATGCGCGCCATCAGCTCGGCCATCCGGAACGGCTTGACGACGTAGTCGTCGGCGCCGGCCCGCAGACCCTGCACGATGTCGCGTTCCTCGCAGCGCGCGGTCACCACGATCAGCGGGGCGTCGCAGACGGTGCGCAGGCGCCGCAGGAGTTCGAGCCCGTCCAGGTCGGGCAGGCCGAGGTCGAGCAGGACGAACTCGGCCTCGCGCAGGTGCAGCAGGGCGTCCAGGGCCCGGCCCACCCGGCGGACGGTGTGGCCGCGCTGGGCGAGGGCGGTGCCGAGGGCCTGGGCCATCCGGTCGTCGTCCTCGACGAGAAGCGCGTGCATGGCCGGTTCCCCCCACCCGATGACCCCTGCCGTGGCCGGGGACAGCAGCCTACGGGAGCGGCCGCCCCGGGTCACCGGCGTGGGGCAGCGGCACGGATCAGCGTGCGGCGCCCACCGACGGGGCCCGGGACCCCCCGGCGTCGGGCCTGGCACCGGCACCGGCTTCGGCATCGGCTTCGGCCTCGGCGCTGCTGAGGGCGGCACCGCGGGTGTCGGGCATCAGGAGGTAGGTCACCAGGGAGACCAGCGCGCACCCGGAGACGTACCAGAAGAACAGCTTCTCGTGGCCGCCGCTCTTGAACCACAGCGCCACGTACTCGGCCGTTCCGCCGAAGAGCGCGTTGGCGATGGCGTACGGCAGCGCCACACCGAGGGCCCGGACCCGGGTCGGGAACAGCTCGGCCTTGACCGCGGCGTTGATGGAGGTGTAGCCGGTGACGATCACCAGCGCCAGGAGGGACAGACCCAGGGCGGACCAGTACGAGGACGCCGACCCGAGGGCCGTCATGATCGGGTACGTGCCGACGGTGCAGCCCACGGCGAAGGTGATCAGCAGGGGGCGCCGCCCGATCCGGTCGGACAGCATTCCGGCGAAGGGCTGCAGTACGGCGAAGAGGGTGAGCGCGGTGAAGCTGACGAGGGTGGCGGTCGTCTTCGCCATGCCGGCGCTGCCGACCAGGTACTTGGTGAGGTAGGTGGTGTACGTGTAGTACGCCACGGTCCCGCCGAGGGTGAGTGCCATGACCAGCCCGGCCTGCCGCCGGTGCTGCCACAGGACCTTGAGGGTGCCCCGCGTGCTGTCGTCCGCGGCGTCTTCCCCCTGCGACGCCTGCTCGGTGAAGGCGTCGGTCTCCTGGAGGCGCCGCCGGAGCCAGAAGACGACGACCGCGAACAGGGCGCCGAGGACGAAGGGGATCCGCCACCCCCAGCTCTCCAACTGGGCCGTGGTCAGCGTGTGCTGCATCGTGATGAGGATGCCCAGCCCGAGCAGCTGGCCGCAGGTCATCGACACGTACTGGAACGAGGAGCCCAGGCCGCGCCGGTTCCGTGCGGAGGCCTCGGTGAGATAGGTGGCGCTGGCGGCGTACTCGCCGCCGATGCTCATGCCCTGGAGCAGGCGCGCGAGCAGCAGCACCAGGGCGCCGAAGTAGCCGGCCTGTCCGTAGGTCGGGGCGACGGCGATGAGCAGGGCGGCCACCGACATCATGGTGACGGTGAGCGTGAGCGCGCTCTTGCGCCCGCGCCGGTCGGCGGCGCGGCCGAGGATCCACCCGCCGACGGGGCGCATGAGGAAGCCGACCGCGAAGATCCCGGCCGTGTTCATCAGCTGCGTGGTCGGGTTGTCGCCGGGGAAGAAGGAGTCGGCGAAGTAGATCGCGAAGCTGGCGTAGACGAACCAGTCGTACCACTCCACGAGGTTGCCGAGCGAGCCGCCGATCAGGGCCGTGCGCCGCTTCCTGCGGAGGTCGGCGTCCTGTGGCGGCAGCGGCGGGGGCGGTGCGGGCAGTGCGGTGGACGAGGGCATGACGCCTCCAGAGGTAGGTCCCCGGAAGGGGACGGGGGAGGAGCCCCGGCGGTGGGGAGTGCCCAGAGCATGCGTCCGCGGCCGCCCCGGTACAACGTCCGGCCCGCAGATCTAACCTCCCGCTAACAAAGGACGGCACGGGACTAACGTCCCGCTGAGAAAGAACGGCACGGGACCGGCGCGTCCCGCGGGAGCGGACCCCTCGGCCTCACGTTTCGGGGGCCCGCGTCGTCGGACCTCCGAGACACCGATGACGGAACCACGAGGGGACCGGCCCATGGCCACACAGACGACGACAGGACGACGCGGCCTCACGTTCGTACGGACGGCGATCGCCGTGCAGACCTCGGCCCTGTTCTTCCAGGCGGCCACCGCCGGGCTGTTGCTCGCCACGTCGTACGGCGAGCTGCTGCACGGCGTCGGGGCGCGCGTGATGTACGGCGCGTCGATGCTGTACCTGCTCGCCGCGATCCTGGCCCGGCGGCCCGGCGGCGGCCCGTCGCGCCCGGTCCTGTACGCGTCCGGATTCCTCGCCCTGGCCTCGGTGCAGGTGGTGCTGGGCATCGCACACGTTCCGGCGGTCCATGTCCCCCTGGGCGTCCTGATGTTCGGTCTGAGCCTGCTGGACCTGGGCCGGGCCGTGACGGCCCGGCCGTAGCCGCCGCACCGCACCGGGAGAATGTCGGTAACAACGTTACCTCTGGGTTATGTTGTTACCCATGACCACGCTCTACCAAGACGCCCTCAAGGCCGGTCAGGAAGCCGCACGGACCGCCGTACTCGACCGCGCCATCGGGCTGCTGGTCGAGGAGGGGACCGCCGCCCTGACCATCCGGCGCATCGCCACCGAGATCGGCACCTCGACCAAGGTCCTCTACACCATGTTCGGCGGGAAGGAGGGCCTGGCAGACGCCCTGTACCGGGAAGGCTTCGCACGACTGCGCCGAGCCCAGGAACACGTCCCGCCGACCGACGACCCGCTGGCCCACCTCGACAACCTCGGCACGGCCTACCGGGAGCACGCGCTGGCCGAACCGGCCTACTACCGCGTCATGTTCGAACGGGCCATCCCCCACTACACCCCCGGCGCCGAGGCCCTCGCCATCGCCGCGACCGCCTTCGACGCCTCGGCCGCGGCCGTCGCCGCCTGCATCGAATCCGGGGTGTTCCGGCCGGACGGCGACGCCCACGAGATCTCGAAACTGCTCTGGGCCGCCGCGCACGGCGCGGTGAGCCTCGAACTCGCCGGCCACTTCCCGCCCGACACCGCCGCCCACCGCTACACCACCCTCATGACCGCGCTCGGCCAGGCCTTCCTCGCCCGGCCGACCCCGTCCACCGCACCGGAACGGACCGCCCGATGACCCCCGCGACGACGCGTACGACGACCAACCGCTACCTCTCGGGGAACTTCGCACCCGTCACCGAGGAGACCACCGCCCACGACCTGCCCGTCACCGGCCGCATACCCGACCACCTCAGTGGCCGCTACCTGCGCACCGGCCCCAACCCACTGGGCATCGAGGACGCCGCCGCGCACCTGTGGACCCTCGGCGAAGGCATGGTCCACGGCGTCCGCATCCGCGACGGCCGCGCCGAGTGGTACCGCAACCGCTGGGTCCGCTCCACCTCCGTCGCCGACCGGCTCGGCGAACCGCGCCGGGGCGCCCCCGTCGACCCGCGGACGGACTTCGCCCCGAACATCCAGGTGGCAGGCCTGGCCGGCCGCACGTTCGCGCTCATCGAGGGCGGGTTACGCCCGTACGAACTCACCTACGACCTGGACACGCTCGGCCCCTGCGACCTCGGCGCGACCCCCGAGGGCTACAACGCCAACGCCCACTCCCTCTTCGACCCCCGCACCCGCGAGCTCCACTCGCTCGCCTTCCGCTACGCCTCCGAACACGTCCAGCACATCGTGATGGACGACACCGGCACCGTGCTGCGGGCCACCACCGTGCACACCCCCGGCAGCCCCTACATGCACGACTTCGCGCTCACCGACCACCACGTGATCCTCTTCGACGCCCCCGTGGTCTTCAGCGCGGCCCACCTCTCCACCGGGATCCCCTTCGCCTGGGACGACACCCACCCGGCGCGCGTGGGCGTGATGCCCCGCGCGGGCGGCCCGGTGCGCTGGTTCCCCGTGCCCCCGAGCCTGGTCGGCCACACCCTCAACGCCTACGAGAACGGCACCGACATCGTCGTCGACCTCGTCCGCCACCCCGAGGGCTTCGACATCCGCGACGTCGGCACCAGCCGCCCCACCCTCTACCGCTGGACCATCGACCTCGCCGCCGGGGCGGTCCGCGAGGAGCCGCTGGACGACCGCACCCAGGAGTTCCCCCGCGTCAACTCCCGCTTCACCGGGCTCCCGTACCGGTACGGCTACGCCGCGGCGGTCGAGCTGTACGCACCGCCGGCCGGCCCCGGGGACCAGCGCCCCGGCGCGGGCTTCAGCAACGCGCTCCTCAAACACGACCTGTCCCGCGGCACCACCGAGGCACACGAGTTCGGACGCTTCGCCGCGGTCGGTGAAGGAGTCTTCGTCCCCGCCGAGACGCCCGGGGCCGAGGACGACGGTTACGTGATGGCGTACGTCCACAGCCCGGAGCGCGGCGCCGCCGATCTGGTCATCCTCGCCGCCCAGGACTTCACCGGGGAACCGCTCGCCCGCATCCACCTGCCCGTACGCGTCCCGCTCGGCCTCCACGGAAACTGGGTCCCGGACGAGGACCAGGCCGCGCGGCCCGCCGTCCGGCCGCCAGGAGCCGTGCGCGGCTGACGGCTGACCCAAAGGGCGGGCTCCCCGGCGCGGACTCCAGAGGTGCCACGCGGCCCCCGGCCGGGGCGGTGTATGCAGGAGGGATGGACCTTGGGCGCCCGCGTGCGAGAAGTCATCCGGCAGGGGAGCAGGGCCACGCTCTCCTGGCGGTCCCGCTCGCGCTGATCACCATCGTGACCGTGGTCGACATCCTGGCCCCGCCCGAGGTGCACCTCGGGCCCTTCCTGGTGGCCGCCCCGGCCGTCACCGCCTCGTTCGCCGGCCCCTGGACCACTGCGGCCGTCGGCGCCGTCGCCGTCGTCGCCCAGGGGGTGACGGCGACGGTGCGCAGCAGCCTGACCGACCTGAACCACACCTTCCAGATCATCGCCCTCATCCTCATCTCCGTGATCGTGACGCTCTTCGCCCACCTGCGCGAGGTCCACGAGAAGGAACTGATCCAGCTGCGCTCGGTCGCCGAGACCGCGCAGCAGGTGGTGCTGAGACCGCTCCCCGAGCGGATCGGCCCGCTGCGCCTGGCCTCCGTCTACCTCGCCGCCGAGGCCGAGGCCCAGATCGGGGGAGACCTGTACGCCGTCGCCCGCACGGCCCGCGGAACGCGACTGATCATCGGTGACGTCCGGGGCAAGGGGCTGGAAGCGGTCGGGGACGCCGCCCTCGTCCTCGGCGCGTTCCGCGCCTCCGCCCACCAGGAGGCCGACCTGTCCGGCCTGGTCGCCTACCTGGACGGATCCGTGGCCCCGGGCCCGGACGGGTCGCGGCTGCCCGACGGCTCCCCGGACGACCCCGGCGAGGGGTTCGTCACCGCCGCCGTCCTGGACCTCCCCGACCACGAGCGGGCCCTGCACCTCATCAACTGCGGCCATCCGCCGCCGCTGCTGTTCCGCGGCCCCCGGGTCACCGCCCTGGAGGTGGACCATCCGGCACCGCCCCTCGGCCTGGCCGGGCTGGTGGACGCGCGGGCCACCGCGCAGACCTTCCCCCTGGCGACCGGGGACATCGTGCTGCTCTACACGGACGGGGTCATGGAGGCCCGCGACCGGGACGGGACGTTCTACCCGCTGACGGAGCGGGCCGCGGCATGGGCCGGGGCGGACCCGCACGCCCTGCTGGAGTACCTGCGCGCCGACCTGCTCGGCCACGCGGCCGGCGGCGTCCTGGGGGACGACGCGGCCATGGTCGCCATCCAGCGGCTCGGGCCTCCCTGAGTCCCTGAGGCCCTGAGGGGGACGCGGAACGGCCGCCGCCCCGGCGGAACGGAGTCCACCGGGGCAGCGGCCGCTCGGCCGGTCGGCCGGTCAGTCCGTGCCGGACTCCATCGCGGCGCGGTCCAGCATCGTCTCCTCGTCGGTGGCCTCGCCACGGGAGGCGATCGCCTCTGCGCCGCCCTCGTCCATGGCCCCGATCAGCCCGGTCGCGGCCGCCTGCGCGGCACCGATCGGCGTCGGGTGGGGAGAGCCGACCAGGCCGAGCCCCACGTACTGCTCCAGGCGGGCGCGGGAGTCCGCGATGTCGAGGTTGCGCATGGTGAGCTGGCCGATCCGGTCCACCGGGCCGAACGCCGAGTCCTCGGTCCGCTCCATGGAGAGCTTGTCCGGGTGGTAGCTGAACGCCGGGCCCGTGGTGTCGAGGATCGAGTAGTCCTCGCCGCGCCGCAGCCGCAGCGTCACCTCGCCGGTGACGGCCGTGCCGACCCAGCGCTGCAGCGACTCGCGGATCATCAGCGCCTGCGGGTCCAGCCAGCGGCCCTCGTACATGAGGCGGCCGAGGCGCCGGCCCTCGTTGTGGTACGCGGCCAGGGTGTCCTCGTTGTGGATCGCGTTGACGAGGCGCTCGTAGACGATGTGCAGCAGTGCCATGCCGGGCGCCTCGTAGATGCCTCGGCTCTTCGCCTCGATGATCCGGTTCTCGATCTGGTCGGACATGCCCAGACCGTGCCGGCCGCCGATCGCGTTGGCCTCCATCACGAGGTCGACGGCGGAGGCGAACTCCTTGCCGTTGATGGTGACGGGGCGGCCCTGCTCGAAGCCGACCGTCACGTCCTCCGTGGCGATCTCCACCGACGGGTCCCAGAACCGCACGCCCATGATCGGGTCGACGGTCTCGATGCCCGTGTCGAGGTGCTCCAGCGTCTTGGCCTCGTGCGTGGCACCCCAGATGTTGGCGTCCGTGGAGTACGCCTTCTCCGTCGAGTCCCGGTACGGCAGCCCGTGCGCGAGCAGCCACTCGGACATCTCCTTGCGGCCGCCGAGCTCGGTGACGAAGTCGGCGTCCAGCCAGGGCTTGTAGATCCGCAGGTGCGGGTTGGCGAGCAGCCCGTACCGGTAGAACCGCTCGATGTCGTTGCCCTTGAAGGTGGAGCCGTCGCCCCAGATCTGCACCCCGTCCTCGAGCATCGCGCGCACCAGCAGCGTGCCGGTCACGGCACGTCCCAGCGGCGTGGTGTTGAAGTACGGGCGCCCGCCCGACCGGATGTGGAACGCGCCGCACGCGAGCGCCGCCAGGCCCTCTTCGACGAGGGCGGCACGGCAGTCGACGAGCCGGGTGATCTCGGCGCCGTACGCGGAGGCGCGGCTGGGCACGGAAGCGATGTCGGGCTCGTCGTACTGGCCGATGTCGGCGGTGTACGTGCAGGGGACGGCGCCCTTGTCGCGCATCCAGGCGACGGCGACCGAGGTGTCGAGCCCGCCGGAGAAGGCGATGCCGACGCGCTCGCCGGCGGGAAGGGACGTGAGGACTTTAGACATGGGAAGATTATGCAGCACGTCGCATGGTCATGCAACGCGGCGTCGGGGTGGACTTCCCGGAACCGGTCCCCGGGGCCCGCCGCGGGCCCTTGCGTGCCTGGTGGGAGCCCTGGACGCACGGGCCACTCGCACACGCGTCCCCGCCACCGGCGCGACGTGACCGGCAGGGCGGTACGGACCGGGCGCCGGCGATCGAGGGCGACCTCCACTCGCCCTGGGGCGCCCCCGCGCGGGCGCCCGGCGGGGGATGGCGTGTGCGCACATGGCCGATGTCTACGAACTCATGCTGGCGCTGGACCTGCGCGCCGACCTGCCGGAACCCGAACTCGCCGAACTCCGCTGGCACCTCGGTCTGGGCCCGGAACCGGAGGCGCTGCGCATCGTGACCGAGTTCCCCTGGGTGGTGGAGGACGAGGAAGGGCGGCCCGTCGTCGAGAACCACCCGGAGCCCCTGCTCGCCCAGCGGGGCGAGGCGTACGCGATCGGCGGCGCCCTCGTCTCGCTCCTGCTCCCCCGGGAAGGCACCGGACGCGGCGCCTGGGCCCTGACCAGTCGCCAGGAGATCCACCCCGACGGCTTCGAACGCACCGGTGAACTCCTCGCCTGGCTCGCCACCACGGCGGCCGACGCCCACCGCCGCCACGACGGCGGCGTCGACCTGGGCTGGACCCGCTTCCACGAGGAGCGCCCGCCCACCCCCCTGACGGTGCGGGACGGCGTGGTCGTCTGGCCCTCCTGAGCCGCGGCCCGGGGGCCGGCCGGCGGTCACGACGCGGACGCGGGCCCGCCTGGGTCGTTGGGGTGGGACTCGACGGGGGTGACGACGTGGGTCATCCACGCCCGCAGCGGCAGCGTGCCGAGCACCTCCTCCCGCAGCGCGTCCTCGTCCGCGGCCCGCCACAGACCGATGCTCCGCAGCTCACCGACCGGGCGCCACAGCCGTACGAGGTGCCCCGCGGCGGCCAGCTCCCGAGCCCGGACCGCTTCGGCGGCGCGGCGCTCGTCCACGAGGGCCGGGTCGGTGCCCTCGGGGACGGTGGTGGTGATCTCGACCAGGAACTCGCGCATGCTCCCTCTTCCTCCGCAGGACCGCCGGCCAACAGGCTACGGCCGCCCCGGCCGGCGCGCGTGCCGACGGGTACCGGCCGTCCGGGGGAGGGTCCCGCGTCGCGACCGTCCGTTACCCGGCCCGCCGCCGCTCCCGTCTCGGCCCCGGCGGATCCGGCCGGCGCCGACACTCTTGACGGATGGTCTGGACCAACTTTACGTTGTGGCGCACCGGGCCGCGCACGCCGCCGGGCCCCATCCCGCCGGCGACCGCTCTCGCGGCCCGCCCCGCACCCCGGCCCGCACCCGCTCCTCCCCCCACTCATGTCCGCCCTCCCCCGTGGGAGCGGTACGAAGGGAGCACCCCATGATCCGCCGGACCATCCGCCTGCTCGGCGCGGGACTCGCCGCCGCGCTCCTCGCGCAGTTACCCGCCGCCGCGGCGGCACCGCCACCCGCCGCGCCCGCCGCGGCCGACACCTGCCCGGTGAAGTCCAGGCCCACGGGCAAGGTCCTCCAGGGCTACTGGGAGAACTGGGACGGCTCGGCCAACGGGGTCCACCCGCCCCTGGGTTGGATACCGATCACCGACTCCCGCATCCGCGCCCACGGCTACAACGTGGTCAACGCGGCCTTCCCGGTCATCCGTTCCGACGGGACCGTCCTGTGGGAGGACGGCATGGACAGCACCGTGAAGGTGCCCACCCCCGCCGAGATGTGCCAGGCCAAACAGGACGGCCTCACCCTGCTGATGTCCATCGGGGGCGCGGCGGCCGGTATCGACCTCGGCTCCAGCGCGGTCGCGGACCGGTTCGTCGCCACGATCGTGCCCATCCTCCAGAAGTACAACTTCGACGGCATCGACATCGACATCGAGACCGGCCTCGTCGGCTCCGGCTCCATCACCCAGCTGTCCGCGTCACAGGCCAACCTGATCCGCATCATCGACGGCGTGCTGGCCCGGATGCCGGCCGGCTTCGGCCTGACGATGGCGCCAGAGACGGCGTACGTCACCGGCGGCAGCGTGGCCTACGGCTCGATCTGGGGCGCGTACCTCCCGATCGTCAAGAAGTACGCGGACAACGGCCGGCTGTGGTGGCTGAACATGCAGTACTACAACGGCAGCATGTACGGCTGCTCCGGGGACTCCTACTCCGCGGGTACCGTCGCCGGCTTCAAGGCGCAGACGGACTGCCTCGACCGTGGTCTGGTCGTCCAGAACACCACCGTCAGGGTGCCGTACGACAAGCAGGTGCCGGGGCTGCCGGCCCAGCCGGGCGCCGGTGGCGGCTACATGTCGCCGAGCCTGGTCTCCCAGGCGTGGAACCCCTACGGCGGCCGGCTCAAGGGGCTGATGACCTGGTCGCTCAACTGGGACGGATCCAGGAACTGGACCTTCGGTGACAACGTCCGGGCGCTGCAAGGCCGTTGACCGCTCGCCCCTTCGGACACGGAATCCGCCCGAGGGGGCCCCACGGTTGGAGAGTTGCACTATCTTACTTCTGTGGAGCAGCTGACCGCCGAGGATCCGGCGCGCATCGGCCCGTACCGTCTGATCGCCCGGCTGGGCGCGGGCGGGATGGGCCTGGTCTACCTCGGGCGTTCCGAAGCGGGACGTACCGTCGCCGTCAAGGTCGTGCAGGCCGAGTGCGCCGGGCACCCGGAGTTCCGCCGGCGCTTCGCCCGCGAGGTGGCGGCGGCGCGCAGGGTGGGCGGGAGCTGGACGGCGGCGGTCCTCGACGCCGATCCCGAGGCCGCGGTGCCGTGGGTCGCGACGCAGTACGTGCCGGGACCCGACCTGCACACGGTGGTCGCCAGGGACTTCGGGCCGCTGCCCGAACACTCGGTCCACACCCTCGCCAACCGGCTCGCCCTCGCCCTCGGGGCCGTGCACGGGGCGGGCCTGATCCACCGCGACCTGAAGCCGTCCAACGTCCTCGTCACCGTCGACGGCCCCCGGGTCATCGACTTCGGCATCGCCCGCGCGATGGACAGCCTGGGCGGGGACAGCCTGCACACGCGCACCGGCATGCTGATCGGCTCCCCGGGCTTCATGTCGCCGGAACAGGTCCGCGGTCTCGCGCTCACCCCCGCCAGCGACGTCTTCTGCCTGGGCGCCGTCCTCGTCTACGCCGCCACGGGCAGGTACCTCTTCGGCGCCCGGGACACCGGTCTCAACGTCCACCTCTTCCGGGTGGCCGAGGAGGAGGCGGACCTGACCGGCGTACCGCAGCGGCTGGTGGAACTCGTGGGCGCCTGTCTGCACAAGGACCCGGCCCGTCGGCCCTCCCCGGCGGAGGTGGCCGCCCGCACGGAGCCGGACCCGGCGACGGACCCGGTGACGGACCCGGTGACGGAGTGGCTGCCGGGCCCGGTGCTGGCCCAACTCGGGCGCCATGCGGCCCGGTTGCTGGACTACACCCCCGCGCAGCGCGCGGAGGCCCCGGACCGGACCCGGGCCCCGGCCGCCGTCACCCCCGCCGCCCCGCCGCCCGTGCCCGACCCGCGGGCGCCGTCCCCGCACACGCCTCCCGCGTACGCCCCGACCCTCCCGGTCCCGGCCGGTCCCTCGCCCGGATTCGGGCCGGCCCCGGGCGCCGTCGACGTCCCGGCGCCGGCCGCGCCCACCGCCCCCGCCCGCGACCAGGCACCCCCGCCCGCTGGACGGCGCCGGAGCCTGGTGGTGGCGGCGGTGACGCAGCTGGTGGTGGTGCTCGACGACGTCATGTTCAGGTCGGCCGGCCCGTGGATCCAGGCCGACGCACACCTCTCCTCCGACGGCATGTACCAGCTCTTCGGCGTCTACCTCCTCGCCCTCGGCGGGCTGCTCCCGCTCGGCGGACGCGTCGTGGACCTCGTGGGCCGCAGGCGGGTCATGGTCGTCGCACTGGCCGCGTTCGCCGCGGCGGCCGTGGTCGGCGGTTCGTCCGAGGGGCCGCCCGTGCTGATCTGCGCCCGCGCCGCGCAGGGCGCCGCCGCCGCGTTCCTGCTGCCCGCCTCCCTCGCCCTGGTGGTCACGGGTTCCACCGACCCGACGGCGCGCCGCCGGGCCCTCGGGGTCTACGCCGCGGTCGTCGGCAGCGGTTCCGGGCTCGGGGTGCTGCTGATGGTACGGCTGATCGCGGACCTCCATTGGCGTGTGGGCCTGTACGCCGCCGCCCTGATCGCAGTGATCGCGGCCGGCGCCGTCCTCGGCCTGCCGGCGGACCGAGCGGGCGGCTCCGGTGCCCGGCTCGACGTGCCGGGCGTACTGCTCAGCGCCGGAGGGCTCGTCGCCTTCACCTTCGCCTTCGGTGAACTGAGCCGGCGCCACGGGTTCGAGCCTCCCGTCACCGTCTCGCTCGCGCTCAGCGTCATCCTGCTCGCGGCCTTCCTGGTACGGCAGGCCCGTACCGCGGATCCCCTCCT
Source organism: Streptomyces sp. NPDC004667 (assembly GCF_040609475.1). NCBI lineage: Bacteria > Bacillati > Actinomycetota > Actinomycetes > Kitasatosporales > Streptomycetaceae > Streptomyces > Streptomyces sp. NPDC004667. The sequence goes on from NZ_JBEXKC010000076.1 coordinate 28,176, forward strand.
GCCGCCGCACTTCTTCCGGACCCCGGGCCGCACGGGCTGCCTCATCACCTCGGTCCTGGCGGGCGCGGGCCTGCTCGCCGTCGTGCCGGCGGTCTCCTCCTACGCGGCCCCCGGCCCCGGCCTCCTGTCGTTGGTCGTGGCCGTTGCCATCGGTTCGACCCAGGTCTCCGCACGCCTGCTGGACCGGGTCGCGCCCCGCGTGCTGATCGCGGGAGGACTGACGGCCGTCGCGCTCGGGCTGTTCCTCCTCGTCGTGACCCGCGACGCCGGCGTCGGCCAGGTGCTGCCCGGCGTGCTCCTCGCCGGCCTGGGCGTCGGCGGGGTCCTCGTCCCGGTCCTCGCCGTCATGACCGCCGCCGTCCCCGAGGAGCGCTCCGGCGCGGCCTCGGGAGCGCTGGCCGCGGGGCAGCACATGGGCGTCGTACTCGGCACCGTGCTGCTCGGCGGCTTCGTCCAGTCCGCCGACCGGCTGAGGGCCCCCATCGCCGTCGTGTGGGTGTGCGGATTCCTGCTGCTGGCGGCCCTCGTCGCCGGTCTGACGATCAGGGCCAAGGCGCCGGGGGCGCCCGGGGGAGCGGCGGTCCGCCCCTGACCGGCGGGGAGCGCGGTCAGCCGACCCCGTAGCGGGCCGCGATGCCGGCCAGGACCAGGCCGAGACCCTCCTCGAAGCCCTCGTCGTAGTCCTGGAACAGCTCGGCGCCGGCGGTCGCGGCGAGCGGGTAGTCGGCCAGCCGGGCGGCGCGTTCGTCGATGTCGTAGCCCTCCCGGCGCTGCCCCGGCAGGGGCTCCACGCCCTGTTCCTCGGTGACGAAGCCCAAGGTGAACAAGTAGGCCGTGGAGGTGGCGCGGACCGCCTGGGGGAGGGTGAAGCCGGAGTCGACGAGGGCGCGCAGGTTCGCCTCCATCTGGACCGCGTGCTCGGTGCCCGTGAAGCGGGAACCGCTGAAGACCTTCGCCCCGTCGCGGTACCCCAGCAGGGCCGCGCGCAGGCTCCGGTTGCCCGCCAGGAGCCGCTCCCGCCACGTGGCGCCGGGCGCGAGCAGCGCGTCGGCATCGGCGGCCATCCGGCGGTACATCTGCGTGGCCATCTCGTCGAGCAGCTCCTGCTTGCCCTTGAAGTGCCAGTACAGGGCAGGTGCCTGGACGTTCAGCTCCTTGGCGATGGCGCGCAGGGTGAGGCCGTCGAGGCCGGTCTCGTTGAGGAGCCGCAGCGCGGTCTCCACGACCTGCTTCTTGTCGAGTCTGGGAGCTTTCCGGGTCGTCACGCTTGACAGTTTAACAGCGTTAAGTAAATGCTGTGCGGAGACGGAACTTAACAACGTTAAGGAGAGTGGTATGCACAAGGACGGATACGGCGTACAGGACGTACGGGACGTACTGGTCGTCGGCGCGGGCCCCGCCGGCCTCGCGCTCGCCGTGGACCTCGCGCGCCGCGGTGTGCGGGCCCTCGTCGTGGAACGGGCCGAGGCCCTCTTCCCCGGTTCGCGCGGCAAGGGCGTCCAGCCCCGTACCCGGGAGGTCTTCGACGACCTGGGCGTGGGGGAGGCCATCGGCGCGGCCGGCGGGCCGTACCCGGTCGCGGTGATCTGGCGGGACGGCCTGCGCCAGGGCGAGCACCCGATGTTCGACGACAGCGAGGAGGCCGGGGACTCGCCGTACCGTGAGCCCTGGATGGTCCCGCAGTGGCGCACGCAGGAGATCCTCGCCGCCCGCCTCGCGGAACTGGGTGGTGAGGTCGCCTTCGGCCGCGAGCTGGTGGGCATCACCCAGGACGCGGAAGGCGTGACGGCGGAGTTCGCCTCGGGCCCGCCGCTGCGCGCCCGCTACGCCGTCGCCGCCGACGGCGGCCGCTCCACCGTGCGGCGCGTGCTCGGCATCGGCATGGCCGGCGAGACCGTGGACCCGAACCCGGTACTGGTCGCCGACGTCCGCGTCGACGGTCTCGACCGCGAGAACTGGCACGTCTTCCCGCCCACCGTCGACGGCGGCGGGTTCCTCGCCCTCTGCCCGCTCGCCGGGACGCGGGACTTCCAGCTCACGGCCCAGTTCCCGGAAGGCGCGGACATCGCCCTCACCCTCGACGGGATCCGGGCCGTCGTCGCCGCCCGCTCGCACCTGGCTCCCGAAGCCGTGACGCAGGTGCACTGGGCCTCGGACTTCCGGCCGCGCGCCGCACTGGCCGACGCCTTCCGGCAGGGGCGGATCCTCCTGGCGGGGGACGCCGCGCACGTCCACTCGCCCGCGGGTGGCCAGGGGCTCAACACCAGCGTCCAGGACGCGTACAACCTGGGCTGGAAGCTCGGTGCCGTCCTGGGCGGACGCGCGCCCGAGTCCCTCCTGGACACCTACGAGGAGGAGCGGCGGCCCGTCGCCGCCGAGATGCTCGGCCTGTCCACCCGGATCCACCGGGGAGAGGCCAGGCGCGGTGCGGCCACGCGTCAACTGGGCCTGGGCTACCGGGAATCCTCCCTTGCGGTGGAGACCCGTACCGGCCTGCCCGAGGACGCGGTGCGCGCGGGCGACCGCGCACCGGACGGCGAAGCGGGCGACGGCGGAAGGCTCTTCGACGTGTTCCGGGGCCCCCACTGGACCCTGCTGGCCGTGGGCACCGCTCCGGGGGCCGCCCTGCCGGCACTGCCCACCGTCCGCACGGTGCGGGTACCGTCGCAGGCGGCGTACGGGGACGGCCTCTTCCTCGTCCGGCCCGACGGCTACGTCGGCTGGGCGGGCACCACGGCCGCGGGCGCCACGCGGTACGCGGCCCGGACCGGCCTGTAGGCCGTCCCGGTCCCACCCCGGGCGCCGTACGCTGAACGGATGATCATCCCTCTGCCGCCCGGCGAGTTCCGCGCCTACCTGTTCGACTGCGACGGCACCATCGCCGACTCCATGCCCCTGCACCACCGGGCCTGGACACAAGCCCTCGACGAATGGAACTGCACGTTCCCCGAGGACCTCTTCTACGCCTGGGGAGGCCGGCCGGTAGCGGACATCATCGCCTCGCTCAACGAGGCCCAAGGGCTGTCCATGCCGGTCGCGGCCGTCGCGGACCGCAGGGAACACCTCTACCGGGAACTCCTGCCCCGGCTCACACCGGTCCCGGGAATCCTGGCGCACATCGAGGACTCCCACGGGCGCATACCGACGGCCGTGGTGTCCGGCAGCACCCGCGATTCCGTCACGGCGTCACTGACCGTCCTCGGCCTCCTCGACTCGTTCGACGTGCTCGTGTGCGCCGGCGACTACACGAGGGCCAAGCCCGACCCCGAGGCGTTCCTCAGGGCGGCCGGTCACCTCGGCGTCCCGCCGGAGCACTGCCTGGTCTTCGAGGACACAGACCTGGGGATACGGGCCGCCACGGCGGCGGGCATGGCGTCCGTACGGGTCCCACAGCCCCGGCGCGGCTGAGCCGCTCCGGGCGGGGCGAGGAGGAGCACCCCCGCCCCGCCCTTCAGGACGATCCCGGTCGTGGCCACCAGGGCGCGTACCGCCGCCGGCACGGGCCCGGGGTGCGGGCATGAGGTGCCCGCTCCGGGGTAGGCGCGCAGCGACGGGCGTGCCGGGGAGGCGTCATGCCCCACGACGGCGGAGCCGGGCGGAACGAGACCGCGGAAGAGCGCGCGGACCGGCAGTGGCAGGACCTCCTCCAGGAGATCCGCGTCGCCCGGACCGGCGTCCAGATCCTCTTCGGCTTCCTGCTCACCGTCGCCTTCACCCCCGTCTTCGCGGGGCTCGCGCAGACCGAGAAGACGATCTACATCATCACCGTGGTGCTGGGGTCGCCGGCGACCGGGGCGCTCATCGGGCCGGTGGCCTTCCACCGCCTCGTCACGGGCCGGATGATCAAACCCGAGGCGGTCGTGTGGGCCGGGCGCCTGATCGCCACGGGCCTGGTCCTGCTCCTGGCCACCTGCACCGCGGCGCTCCTGCTCGTCCTGCGGGTCGCCACCCACAACGCGTTCGTGCCCTGGATCGTGGGCGGCGTGCCGGCCTGGTACCTGCTGTGCTGGTTCGCACTGCCCCTGTGGGCCCGGATCCGCTACGCGTCCGAGCGGTGAGTGCGGCCGTACGCGGCGTCCGCGTCCGTGACGTCCAGGAACACCTGGTCCAGCTCGGGCCGGCGCCCGCGCGCCTGACGCCGGATCCGTACCATCGCGCCCTCGACGGTCTCGCTGGCGTACCCGGGCGTCAGGTCGATCCGCGCGGCCGGCAGGACGGAGTCCGGCCCCAGCCGCATGGTGAGCAGGGCGGCGACCGTGTCTATCTCGGGCTGCCCCACCAGGAACTCCCGCACCTCCCGTCGGACGGCGGGGTCGGCCGCCTCGCCGATCAGCTGTGCGCGGGCGGCCCGGCCGAGGGAGGCGCCTTCGGTGACGAGGGCGAGGAGCAGGACGAGCAGACCGAAGACGTAGCCGTCGTGGGACTCGGAACCCCCGGAACGGAAGGCCTGGACGCCCTGGAACACCGAGAAGCGGCCGCCCGTGACGAAGATGCCCACGGCGGCGAGCAGGGACCAGAAGAACGGGCCGCGCGCACCGGCCCGTCGGCGTCCGGACCGCGGGCCGTACCGGCTCCGGGTCCTGCCCGTGGCTTTCCGCCGCGGAGGTGCGCCATACGGGGCGGCTGCTCGGTGATGGCGCTCGCAAACCTCCGGCCCCACCCGGGAGTCGTGCGGTGCACGGTCGCCGGCGGCCACCGCCGAATCCGTTGACGGTCCGTCCCCGCCGCGGGGATCATGGACGGCAACGCGCCACCCGGGGAGGACCCTGCATGACCCGCGAGCCGTCCGTGCGCCGAGTGACCGATCGCGGCCGGCAGGCCCCAGGGCTCCTGACGGACCTCGCGGCGGCCACCGGCCGGACCTGGTCCGTACGCCGACGGGTGTGGGCCGTCGAAGCCCCGGAGGACGGCCGGGCCCCGGCGGCCCTGGACGGGGTCCGCGCGGAGTCGTGGCTCCCGTCGGGGGAGCGGCAATGGGCGGCCCCGGACGAGCCGCACCGGGACAAGTGGGTCGTGGCGGTGGGCGCCGACGGGACGCCGCGCCGGCTCTTCCCGCCCTCCTGGGACGCACCGCAGGGCCACTTGCCCGACGGCACCGTCGACGGCCGCGTCCTGGAGCGCGACGCTTCCCCCGGGCGACGGCGGGACGCCTCATGAGCGCCGGCGGCGGGCCGTACGAGCACGGACCCGGCGCGGGGCAGGGTCCGGCCGCGCCCCCCTTCGACCCGGAACTGGGCGCGGCCCTGGCGGCCTTGGGGGACGCCGTACGGGCGCCGTTCACCCCGGAGAACCTCGTGGCCCGGCAGGAGCGGGACGCCGCCGCCCGGCCCCGGCCCTCGCTGCGGGACCTGCGGGCCGGCGGCCGCTTCGAGGTGGACGAACTGCGCGTGCCGGGAGCGCCGGGAGAGCCCGACGTGACGCTCGTGAGCGCCCGGCCGGCCGGGACCGCGGGCCCCCTGCCCCTGCTGTACTACATGCACGGCGGCGGAATGATCATGGGCAACGCGTGGTCCGTACTCCCGCAGCTGCTCCGTGCCTGGGCCCTCCCGCTGGGACTGGCCGTGATCTCGGTCGAGTACCGGCTGGCGCCCCGGGCGCGCTACCCCGGACCGCTGGAGGACTGCTACGCCGGCCTCGTCTGGGCCGCCGGGCACGCCGCCGAGCTGGGCATCGACGCGGACCGCATCGTGATCGGCGGAAAGAGCGCCGGGGGCGGACTCGCCGCGGCGCTCGCCCTCCTGACCCGGGACCGGGGCGGGCCGGCCCCGATCGGTCAGCTGCTCCTGTGCCCCATGCTCGACGACCGCGGCCGGACCTTCTCCAGCCACCAGATGGCCGGAGTCGACACCTGGGACCGCACGTCCAACGCGACCGCCTGGCAGGCGCTCCTGGGCGACCGGCACGGCGCCGCCGATCTCCCGGCCTACGCGGCTCCCGCCAGGGCCACCGACCTGTCCGGGCTGCCCCCGGCCTATGTCGAGGTCGGCTCGGCCGAGACCTTCAGGGACGAGGACGTGGCCTACGCCAACGCGATCTGGCGGGTCGGCGGCCAGGCCGAACTGCACGTGTGGCCGGGGGCCTTCCACGGCTTCGACACCCTCGCACCCCGGGCGGCCCTCAGCCGGGACGCCCGCGAGGCCCGGACCCGCTGGCTGCGCCGTACCCTCGCGCGGCACGCACCGGCTGCCGAAGGGCCGTAGACCACCGCCGGGTCCGCGGGCCGCTACGCCGCGGGCGGGCAGGCCGCGGGAGGGCACGCCGCAGGGGCGGCCGACGTGGTGGTCGGCCGCCCCCGTGGTGGTGCCCGGGTGTCAGTGGGCGCCGAGGTGGGCGAAGTCGGCCCACTCCTTCTCGCCCTCCTTCGCGCAGGTGGAGGTGTAGGCGGGGCCGAACGCGGCCGGGATGGCGGCGGCCGACGAGCAGGTGGACGCGAAGCTCTTGTGGCCGCCGGAGAACTGCTCCAGGTCGACGCCGTCGTTCGCCAGGGCGGCGCCGGCCCCGCCCAGCAGGATGCCGGCGGCCAGGACAGAGGCGGTCAGGGCGGAACGCATACGCATGACTACTCCTACAAGATCTCTGGATGACGCGCCTGAAAGGTGGCGTGTCGGCCGTTCAACATCGGCGGGGGGCGACGGGAAACGGCATGTCACTCCAATGCCGGGCACCCCCGGCCCGCCGCCGCGTCCGGGGCGGCCGTCCGAGACCTTGCGGGCGTTGGGGCGAATGGTTACTGCACTGCCGTCGCGGCCGGAATGTCGATCCGGGCGGCCCTGCGGGCCGGCCAGACCGAGGCGAGCAGCGAGCCCGCCAGCGCGACGAGCACGCCGACGGCCAGGCGCCCCCAGGGGAGGACCAGTGCGTAGCCCGCCACGCTCTCCTGGAGCGTGCGCCCGAGCGCCCACCCCAGGAAGACGCCCAGGGCCGTGCCGAGCGTCGCGCCGAGTCCGCCGAGCAGCAGGGCTTCCAGGCGGATCATGCGGCTCACCCCGGCGCGGTCCACGCCGAGGGCGCGCAGCGTGCCGATCTCCTTGTGACGTTCGAGGACGGACATCGCAAGGGTGTTCGCGATGCCCAGCGCGGCGATCGCCAGGGCCATGCTGAGCAGTGCGTAGAAGACGTTGAGCTGGTCGCCGATGCCCCCGCTGTCCCGTGCGCGGAGGGCGGCCCGGTCGAGGACGGCCAGGGCGGGGTTGTCGCCGAGGGCGCGGGTGATCTCGCCCAGTGACGCCCGGCCCGCTCCGCCGGGCGCGGCGACGAGGACGCCGGCGGTGCTCGGGGTGGAGTCGTACCGGGCCACGAGGGAGTCGGGTGCGGTGATGCTGGGCACCAGGTTGCTCTGCTCGTCCGCCCGGTAGACGGCGCCGATGGTGACGCTGCCGCGCCGGCCGTCCCGCTCCAGGGGGAGGGTCTGGCCGACGCGCCAGCCGGCCGGACCTGCCTTGAAGTCGGCCACGGCGATCCGGCCCTCGGCGAGCGAGTCCAGGGACCCCTCGATCACGTCGTACCGCAGGAGCCCGCCGATGGTGGCCGGGTCCACGCCGGTCAGGACGGAGGAGACACCGCCCAGGCGGTAGCCGGTGGACTGGTCGAGCGGGCTGAACCGGGCGCCCGGGAGCCTCCCCAGGGGCGCCGCGGTGTCCGGGGTCATCCGCATGCCGCCCTCGGCGGGCTTCACCAGGTAGTCGGCGGTGAAGTCGTGGGTGGTCGCGCGGTCGAGGTACCGGGCGGCGGAGGCGCCGAGGACCGACAGGCCCGAGGCGAGGGTGAGCGCGATGGCGAGCGCCGCCGCCGTGGCACCCGTACGCCGTGGGTCGCGCACCGTGTTGCGGGCCGCGAGGGTGCCGTGCACCGGGTGGAGGCGGGTCAGCAGCGGCCGTACGAGGGCCACGAACGGCCGGGCCAGCAAGGGGATCAGGCCGATCGCGCCGGTCAGCGCGAGGGCCGCGCCGACGCCGATGACGGTCCGGGCGTCCCGCCCCGGGTCGAGGGCCCCGTACACGGCGGCGCCGACACCCGCGAGCAGCAGCGCGGCGCACAGGCCGGTGCGTGCGGAGCCGGTCCGCGCC
>NZ_JBEXKC010000077.1:0-35864 GCF_040609475.1 Streptomyces sp. NPDC004667
CCGGCGCCGCACGGGGGCGCGGGCGGGGCGCGGGACGCGGGCCGGGCGGTCGCCCGGTCGGTGCACGCTGCCCTCGCACCGGGCTCGCGTACGGGCACGCGTACGAGCTCGCCTACGGGCACCCGTACGGGCCGTTCCGGGCGGGGGCGGTCATGACCGGGTTCCCCGGGGTGCCCCGGGTGGTCCGCGGCGGATTCGTGCTGCTCGATCCGGACACGGGCCGCCCCGTACGGACGGTGGCGTTCCAGTTCAATCCGGACTCGCTGACCCGGACCGTACAGCCGCAGGGCATCGGACCCGAGCCCGGGGACCGGCTGGAGGCCCAGCGGCTCAAGGGCCCGCCCCACGAGACGTACAGGTTCGACGCGGAGTTCGACGCCACCGAGCAGCTCGACGCCCCCGACAGCCATCCGGTGGAGGCCGGGAGCGGGCTGTTCCCGGTGCTGGCCGCCCTGGAGAGCGCCCTGCACCCGAGCGTGGCGCAGCTCCTGGCCGAGGACCGGATGGCCGCCCTCGGGATGATCGAGGTCGCACCCGTCGAGGCTCCGCTGACGGTGCTCGTGCTCGGGCGCAGCAGGGTCCTGCCCGTGCGGATCACGGAGTTCACGGTGGCCGAGGAGGCCTTCGACCCGGACCTGAACCCGATCCGGGCCAAGGTCACGGTCGGCGCGCGTGTGCTGACCGTCGACGACCTCGGCTTCCGCCACAAGGGCGGTCTGCTCTACCTCCAGCACCGGCAGGCCGGCGAGCGTCTCGCCGGGCTCGTCCCCCGCACCCCGTCCGACCTCGGCCTGACGAGTCTGTGAAGGAGTACGCGTGTTCTCCGCCACGAGCCGCTACCAGAACGTCCCGACCGCCTCTCTCACCCTCCCCGACGGCCGGACCGTCACCTACGTCCGGCGCCGCTTCCCCCCGGACCCGGACACCCTGACCACCGTGGGGACGCACGTCGTCGTGGCGGGCGAGCGCCTGGACCTCGTCGCCGCCCGGGAGCTCGGCGACCCGGAGCAGGCGTGGCGGATCGCCGACGCGCACCGGGTCCTGGACCCCGAGTCTCTGACGCGGGTCCCGGGACGGCGGCTGCGGATCACCCTGCCGGCCGGGATGCCGCAGGGCGCGGGCGTGCTCGACGCGGGCGGGGGCCTCGGTGGCTAGCGCCCTGCGGCTGATGCTCCTGATGGGGCCGGTGCTCGCCGTCCCGGTGCCCGCCCCGCTGGCCGACGCCCTGCAGTCGGTCCGGGTCACCACCGCGTCGGGGCAGGCGAGCGGCTTCCAGCTGGCCTTCGCCGTGAGCGCGCGTTCGGTCATCCAGCGGGCGCTGCTGCCCGCGGGCTTCTTCGACCCCGGCGTCCGGGTGGTCCTGGTCTGCGTCGTCGCCGGCACTCCGACCGTCCTCGCGGACGGGGTCGTCACCCAGCAGGAACTGTCGCCGAGCGCCGAACCGGGCGCGTCGGTGCTGACCGTCACCGGCGAGGACCTGACGGTCCTGATGGACGTCCGGCACGAGCGGGCGTACTTCCCCGGGCTGCCGCACCAGGCCCGCGTCGCGGCGATCTGCGCCAAGTACGCCGTCTACGGGATCGCCCCGGTGGCGGTCCCGCCCGTGCTCGCCGACGTGCCGAACCCGGCGGTGCACATCCCGGTGCAGGCGTCCACCGATCTGGAGTACCTGAAGGCCATGGCCTCGGAGGTCGGGTACGTCTTCTTCCTGGAGCCCGGTCCGGTCCCGGGGACCAACGTGGCCTACTGGGGTCCCGAGGTCCGCACCGGACCGGTCCAACCGGCCCTCACCGTCGGGGCGGGGGCCGCTGCCACCGCCGAGTCGCTGTCGTTCACCTACGACGGGCTCTCCCGCACCCAGTACACGGTGACCGTGACGGAGCCGGTCACCAAACTGGGCGTCGACCTGCCGGTTCCCGACGTCGGCCTGCTGCACCCGCCGCTCGCGGCGCGGCCCGCGGTGACGCTCAAGCAGGAGCCGCTGCCCGACGTCGGCGACCGGTCGCCGGCCGAGGCGCTGCTGCTGGGGCTGAGCCGCACCTCGACGGCGGCCGACGCGGTCCGCGGGACGGGCAAGCTCGACGTGCTGCGCTACGGGCACGTGCTGCGCGCCCGCCGTCTGGTGGGCGTGCGCGGCGCCGGACCGGCCTACGACGGGCTGTACTACGTCTCCAGCGTGACCCACGACATCCGGCGCGGCGAGTACAAGCAGGGGTTCACCCTCACCCGCGACGGCCTCGGCTCCCTGACCCCGGCGGTGATCCCGTGACGAAGGACGCGAAGAAGTACCACGGCCTCTTTCAGGGGGTGGTGGCCTCCAACCTCGACCCGTTGCGCTCCGGGCGGCTCCTGGTGCGGGTGGCCGACGTGCTCGGCGACGCCCCCTGCATCTGGGCGGACCCGGTGACCCCGCTGGCCGGACCCGCGAGCGGGATGTACGTCGTCCCGCTGGCCGGCTCCGGCGTCTGGGTCCAGTTCGTCGACGGCGACCCCGACCGGGCCGTGTGGACGGGGTTCTGGCGCGGCGGGGCCGAGGAGTTGCCGCCCGCCGCGCGGGCGGCGCCGGACGGCGTGCCGCAGGTGGTCATCGGGACGCCCGCGCAGAGCTGCCTGCTGATCTCCGACCTGGCGGGGCCCACGGGCGGCATCCTGCTCCAGCTCAAGGGCCCGGCGGGACCGTACATCCGGCTCTACGAGGGCGGGATCGAGATCGGTGCCTCCGCCTCCGGACCGACGATCAAGGTGACGCAGGCCGGGATCGACCTCGGCAACGGCGCGCTCACCGTGCTGCCGGGGTGAGCGCGATGCCCGGAACCGTGGTGACGACCGCGACGGCGGTCACCTGTGGGCACCTCGCCCCCGTACGCAACACCCCCGCGCAGACCCGGGTGCTGGCCGGCGGCGCACCGCTGGCCACCGCCGCCGACCAGCTGGTGGTCACCGGCTGTCCCGGGGTGTCCGGTTCGCCGCCCTGTACGACGGTCCGCTGGACGGGACTGGCCTCACGGCTGCTGGCCGGCGGCCGGCCCGTCCTCGTACAGGCCCTCCCGCCGGCCGGTCCGGTGCCCGGCTCGGGCGTGTGCGCCGGGCCGCCCCCGACGACCCCGCTGGTCCTCGCCGGCCAGCTCCGCGTGACGGCGGGGTGAGCGCCGTGGACGTCGACTTCCCGTTCGGGACCGCGGCCACCGGCCGCACCCGGCTCACCGGCACCGAGGACCACGTGCGCGACATGATCGAGCAGGTGCTCTTCACCCGTCCCGGGGAGCGGGTGGTCCGGCCCGACTTCGGCTGCGGCCTGCTCGACCTGGTCTTCGAGCCGAACGGCCCCGACCTCGCGGCGGCCCTCCAGGTGACCGTGCAGACCGCCCTGCACCGCTGGCTCGGCGATGTCCTGGCCGTCCGGTCCCTCTCCGTGACCGCCGAGGACGCGGCCCTGCGGATCGAGATCGGCTACGTACTCCTGGCGACCGGCGCCGTCCGGACCGAGGCCTTCGACAGCGGGGTGATCAGGTGAACGGGGAGCACGTCCTCGGTGTCCGCGAGCGCGACGCGCGGGCCGCCGGTCTGGCCGGGATCGAGTCCGTGACGGTGGACGAGGGCCGTACGCGGCTCGCCGTCAGCCTCTTCGGTCCGGTGCCCGGGGAGCTGGTGCCGGCCAACTTCCGGATCGACGGCGGGGTCGTCGCCCGGGACCTGCGGGTGGTGTCGGTCGAGACGGATCCCGGTCGCGGCGACGACGCGGAGGGGGAGCCGCCCGGCCGGGTGCTGTTGCGGGTGGACCGGCCGGGCGACGTGTCCGAGTACCGCCTGTCCGTGGTGCGGACGGACGCCTTCGGGCGGCCGGGCACCGAACCCCCGGAGGGCTTCGACCCGTTCTTCGCGTCCGCCGGGTTCACCTTCGGCCAGGACTGCCCGGCGACGGTGGACTGCCGGCCCGGTCCGTGTCCGCCCGGGGTGTTCCCGGAGCCGGTCGTCGACTACCTCGCCAAGGACTACGCGGGACTGCGCCGCGCGCTGCTGGAGCGGCTCTCCCTGACGCTGCCCGCATGGGGCGAGCGGCACGCCGCCGACATGACGGTCGCCCTCGTCGAGCTCCTCGCGTACGCGGGCGACCAGTTGAGCTACGAACAGGACGCGGTCGCCGCGGAGGCCTACCTGGACACCGCCCGGCTGCGCACCTCGGTCCGCCGTCACGTGCGGCTCGTCGACTACCCGATGCACGACGGCTGCGCCGCGCGGGCGTTCGTCTGCCTGTCCTGCGACGCGCGGACCACCCTGCCCGCCGGGACCTTCCGGTTCCGGGCCGGCGGGCAGGTCTTCGAGCCCGTGCGCGCCGAGCCGGTCACCGTCCGGCCGGCGCACGGCCGGATCGGCCTGTGGAGCTGGGGCGAGCACGAGTACTCCCTGCCCGCCGGCACGACCTCGGCCGCGCTGCGGGACGGCGAGGGCGAACACCGGCTGTCGCTGCGCGCCGGGGACGTGGTCGTCTTCGAGGAGGTACTCGGCGCGGCCACGGGACTGCCCGCCGACGCCGACCGCGGGCACCGGCAGGCGGTGCGGCTCGTCGCGGTGCGGCGCGGCGTCGACCGGCTCTACGGGCAGCGCCTGCTGAAGGTGGAGTGGGACGCGGAGGACGCCCTGGCCTTCCCGCTGCGGGTGCGCGCCGTCGGCGGTCCGCAGTGCGTCCCGCTGGACGTCGCCGTGGCCCGGGGCAACACCGTGCTCGTCGAGCACGGGGCGAGCCGCACCTGGTGCGGTGCGCAGCCGGAGCGGGTCACCCGGCCCGCGCGGCCCCCGGGGGCCGCGGGCTGTCCGTGCCCGCCGGAGTCCGGGTGCGCCGATCCGGGCGGTCCGGCGGAACTGCCCGCGTACCCGCCGACGGAGGACCGGTTCGAGCCGCGGGTACCGGGCGACGGCGCCGCGGCTCCGGTCACCTGGAGCGTGCCGTTCCCACTGCCCTCGGACATCGCGCGGGCCCAGGCCCGGCGGCTGGACGGGATCCCGGGCCGTGCCCGGGAGCGGCTGCTCGACCTGCTGCGCTCCGCCGAGAGGGGACACCGCCCCGACGGGGCGGCCCTCGCCTGGCTCGCGACCGTGTTCGGCGCCGCCGCCCTGCGCCGGCTGCCCCTGGGCACCGAACCGGTGGCGGCGCTGCGCACCCTCGTGGCCCGTTTCGAGGAGCTGCTGGAGCGCAAGCTGGCCCGGCTGCGGGAACTCGCCCGCCGGGCACGGGCCGGGTACGTCCTGCGGGCCGCCGACGAGGGCTGGGAGATCGGGCAGGGCTGGGGCGCCGCCGAGGGCGGGGCGCTCGACCCGCAGCTGCCGGTCTTCCACGGGCCGGCCGCGCGGGCGCTGGCACCCGATCCGCGCGCGGCCCTGCCGGTGGTGGAGGTCCAGGCGGACGACGGCGGCGGCGACAGCGGCGAAGGCGCCACGGGGCCGGTGTGGCTGCCCCGGCGCGACCTGCTCGACTGCGGGCCCGCCGACCGCTGCTTCGTGGGCGAACTCGACGACGACGGCGTCCTCGGGCTGCGCTTCGGCGACGGCCGCCACGGCGCGGTCCCCGCCCCGGGCTCCGTGCTCGCGCTGCGCTACCGGCTCGGCAACGGTACGGCGGGCAACGTCGGGGCGGAGGCCATCGACACCGTGGAGCTGTGCGGGGTCACCGGGGTGACGGTCCGGGTGCGCAACCCGCTGCCCGCGACGGGCGGCGTCGACCCCGAACCGCTCGCCGAGGTACGCCGACGGGCGCCCGGGGAGGCGCTGCGCCGGCTGCTGCGGGCCGTCACCGAGGCCGACTACGCGGCGTTGGCGGGCGAGGTGCCCGGCGTGCAGGGGGCCGGAGCCCGGCTGCGCTGGACCGGCTCCTGGTACGAGGCCCAGGTGGCGGTGGACGCGCTGGGGACGGACGTCGCCCCCGAGGCGCTGCTCGACGGGGTGCGGGAGCGGCTGCACCGGGTGCGCCGGATCGGGCACGAGGTGCGGGTGGGGCCGGCCCGGCAGGTGCCGCTGCGGCTGGCGCTGTGCGTGGAGACCGAGCCGTCGGCGGTGGCGGGGCACGTGCGCGCGGCCCTGGCCCGGGTGCTGGGCCACGGCCGCACGGCCGACGGCGCGCCGGCCTTCTTCCACCCCGACGCGCTCACCTTCGGAACTCCCGTGCGGGTGAGCCGGATCGTAGCGGTGGCGGCGGCCGTGCCCGGCGTCCTTTCGGTCTCGGTCACCGCGCTGGAGCGGCTCTTCGAGCCCTCGCCGGACGCGCTGCGCGAGGGTGTCCTGCCGCTGGGACCGGACGAGATCGCGCGGCTCGACGGCGATCCGGCCCGGCCCGGGAACGGCGTACTGGAACTGCGGATCGGGGGCGGTCGATGAGCGGGCACGGCGGATGCGGGCACGGCGGATGCGGGGGCGGCGGATGCGGGTGCGGGGGAAGCCGGTTCGGGGGAAACGGCGCCGGGAGCGGGAACGGCGGCGCGGGTGAGGGCGGGGGCTGCTGCCGCGGGGGGCCGCCGACGCCGGCGTCCACCTACAATCCGCCGGGGCGTTCCTCGATCGACTACCGCGTCGGCACGCACGGGCGGTTCATGGCCGCGATGCTCCAACGCCTGGCGAGCCGGCCGGAGCTCGACCGGCTGACCGCCCGCACCACCGACGATCCGGCGGTCGCCCTGCTCGACTGCTGGGCGGTCGTCGCCGACGTGCTGACCTTCTACGGGGAGCGCCACGCTCAGGAGGGCTACCTGGCCACGGCCGTCGAGGCGGAGTCCCTGGTCCGGCTCGGGCGGCTGGTCGGCCACCGGCCGCGGCCCGCCCTCGGCGCCGGCGGGTACCTCGCCTACACCCTCGACCCCGGCGCGCGGACCGTCGTACCGGCCGGGTCGCAGGCCAAGAGCGTGCCCGCACCAGGGGGGTTGCCGCAGACCTTCGAGACGGCCGAGGAGCTCACGGCCGATGCCGCCTGGAACACCCTCCCGGTGCGCAGGACGGTGCCGCCCCGGCTCCGGGCCGGCACGGCGCGCCGGCTGGAGCGGCTCACCTTCACCGGGTCCGCGCTGGGGCTGCGGCCCGGTGACCGGCTGCTGCTGCTGTTCGGGTCGGCCCACGATCCGGTCGTACGGGTGGTGGCGGGCGCGACCGCCGACCACCCGGCCGCGCTCACCGCCGTCGACCTCGTCCCGGACTCCCCCGCCGACCCGGCGGAGGCGGCCCGGGAGGCCCTGCTGGCCGTTGCCGGCAGCGGCCCCCGGGTACCGGCCGCGACGGCCCTGCGGGCATCGGTCGCGGCGGCGCTGGAGCGGCTGGCCCCGGACGGGGGCGCCGCGAGCCACGCGTACGGGAGGGTCGCGGACGCCGCCCGGCTGTTCTCGGAGGGCGTGGCCTTCACCACGGCCCGGGGGAACGCGGCGTTGGCCGGGTGGCTGGCCGGGGAAGTGGCCGACGCGGTACGGGCCCTGCGCGCCGCGCTGTCCGCCGTGGCCGCCGAACACCGGCGCAGCCTGCCGGAGGTCGAGTACCTGCGGGCGCTCGCGCACGCGCTGGCCTGCCCCTGCACACCCGGTGAACGGCGCACGGACGGGGACGGCGAGGACGGCGACGCGGACCGGGCCGGAGACGGAGCCCGGTACGGCGACGGCTGCGGCTCCCCGGACTGCGACCGGGCGACGGCGCTCGTCGCCACCGCCGCGGTGCTCCCGGCCCTGCGCCGCACCCCGCCCCGGCCCCCGGCGGCGGGCCGGGACCTGGACGTCGACCCGTGCGAGGCCTGGGACCCCCGCTCCGACGCGGTACCCGGGCTGCTCGCGGCGGCCGATCCCCGGCTGGCCGGTGCGGTCCACCGGGCCTGGACCACGCAGCGGATCGCCCCGCCCCGGGAGAACGCGGGCGTCCAGGTGCTGCGCGTCAAGGCCCGGCCGGTGGATCCGCGCCTGGACCCGCAGGGCGCCCAGGCGCCCGCCGGGACCGAGTACCTCTACCTGGAGGGCCACTTCGACGGGGTGCTGCCGGGCTCCCGGGTGCTCGCCGAGCAGCCCCGCCCGGCGCCCGAGAGCCACCTGGTCCTGGTCCTGGACGTCACCCAGCTGCGGCTGCCCTTCCCCGTCGCGGCGGGCGCGCCGCCGGTCTTCGTGCCCGTCACCCGGCTCACCGTGGACGGCCCGTGGCACGGGGCGCCGGACGCGGGGGGCGTCGTTCCGTACGGGGACATCACCGTCTGGGCGGGGGGCGAGGACCTCGTCCTGGCCGACGACCCGCTCACCGAGGACGTCGCGGGCGCCCGGATCGAGCTCGCGGGGGTCTGCCCCGGGCTGCTGCCCGGCCACCGGCTGGTCGTCTCCGGTGAGCGGACCGACGTCCCGGGGACCACGGGCGTCCCCGGGAGCGAGCCGGTCATGCTGGCCTCCGTCCGCCAGGACGTCGACGCCACCGCCGGCGGGGACACCGTGCACACCGAGCTCCTCCTCGCGGCGCCGCTGACCTACACCTACCGGCGGGACACCGTGACCGTGTACGGCAACGTCGTGCCCGCCACGCAGGGCGAGACCCGGTCGGAGGTCCTCGGCAGCGGGGACGCCTCCCGGGCCGGGCAGTCGTTCGCGCTGCGCGGGGTGACGGCCGCCGCACCGCTGACGTACCTGCCGGCCGCCACGCCCGACGGCGCCGAACCCGCCCTGACGGTACGGGTGGACGGTGTCCGCCGCCCCCGGACCGAGGACCTCGCGCTCCTCGGCCCCAAGGACCCGGCGTACGCGCTCGACCGGGATCCGGACGCCGGCACCGCGACGGTGGCGTTCGGTGACGGGGTCCACGGCGCCCGGCTGCGGAGCGGGGTGGAGAACGTCACCGCCGTCTACCGGGTCGGCGCGGGGCCGGACGGCAACCTGCCGCCCGGCCGGATCACCCAGGCCGTGAGCCGTCCGCTCGGGGTGGGCTCCGTGACCAATCCGCTGGCCTCCACGGGCGGCACGGACGCCGACGGGCCGCGCGACCTGCGCGCCGTGATCCCGCTGCGCACCCGGGCCCTGGACCGGCTGCTGTCGGTACGGGACTACGCCGACTTCGCGCGGGCCCGCGCCGGGATCGGCCGGGCGGCGGCCACCCGGCTGTTCGACGGCCGGCGCGAGATCGTCCACGTCACGGTCGCCGCCGCCGGCGACGTGCCCCTCACCGCCCCGGACCCGCTGACGGCCGGACTGTCGGCCGCGCTCGGCGACTTCGGGGACCCGCACGTCCCGGTGCGGGTCGATGTGCGGGAGCTGGTGCTGCTGGTCCTGTCGGCGGGTGTGAAGGTGCTGCCGGACCACGCCTTCGAGACCGTCGAACCGGCGGTGCGGGCCGCCGTCCTCGGCGTGCTCGGCTTCGCCGCGCGCGACCTGGCCGAGCCGGCCCGGCTCAGCCGCGTCCTGGCCGCCGCGCAGGCCGTGCCGGGGGTCGACCACCTCGACGTCGACGTGTTCGCCGGGATCGGCTCGGCAGCCGATCCGCTGGCCCTCGTCGACCTCGTCTCCGGCCTGCGGGGCGCGGCGGCGACGGTGGACGCGCTGCCTGCGCGGGCCGAACCCCGGGTGCACGTGGTCGGCCACGACCCGACCGGGGCCGCCGACACCCTGACGTCGGTCGCCGTGCGCCACGGCCTGCGGGTGGAGGAGCTCGTGGCCCTCAACCCGGGCCTGCGTTCGCCCGGCCTGGAGCGGGGGCGGCGCCTGGTCGTCTCCGTGTCCGTGCGCCCGGCCCAGCTGGCCGTGATGACCCCCGACCTGCCCCAGACCCTGATCCTGCGGAGGCTGCCGTGACGACCGGTGCGGAGCGGACCCTGTACGAACTGCTGCCGGCCCTCTACCGGCGCAGGGACGCCGAGGAGGGGATGCCCCTGCGGGCGCTGCTGGAGGTGATGGAGGAACAGCGCGTCCTCGTGCGGGAGTCGGTGCGCCGGCAGTACGCCGACTGGTTCGTGGAGACCTGCCAGGACTGGGTGCTGCCCTACATCGGGGCGCTGGTCGGCTACGAGGCGCTGCCCGGGTACGAGGCGGCGCTCGCCCGCGGGGACGGGGCCGCGGCGCGGCTCGCGGCCGCGGTGGCGCCCCGTCGCGATGTCGCCCGCACCTCGGCGAACCGGCGGCGCAAGGGCACCCTGGCCGTCCTGGAGGACCTGGCGCGCGACGTGGCCGACTGGCCGGCCCGGGCGGTGGAGTTCCGTACGCTGCTCGCCTTCGACCAGCCCGTGCGCCGGTACGCGGCCTACGGGCCGGACATCGGGCGGCGGCTGCGCTCCGGGCGGCTGGCGGACCTGCGGTGCGGCGACGAACTCGACCTGGTGGACGGGCCGTTCGACCGCCTCGCGCACACGGCGGACGTCCGCGGGGTCGATTCGGCGCACGGTCCGGGGCACGGGGGCGTCGCGGGCGTCGGGCTGTTCGTGTGGCGCCTGGCCGCCCATTCCCTGACCCGGGCGCCGGCGTACTGCGTCGACCGCGACCGCGGCCACTACACCTTCAGCGTCCTCGGCAACGACACCCCGCTGGTGACGCTTCCCGTGACCGAGCCGGCGCCGACGCACATCGCGGACGAGACGAACGTCCCCGCCTTCATCCGGCGGCGGGCGTTCGAGGAGCGCACGGCCCACTACTACGGGCCGGGCAAGAGCCTGTGCGTGTGGAGCGGGGACGGCACGCCGGTGCCGCTGTCGGCGATCGTCGCGGCGGACCTGTCGCGGTGGGAGCCGTCGCACGGGGGCCGGGCGCCGCGCCGGGGGGAGGTCGCCGTGGACCCGGTGCTGGGGCGGATCGCCTTCGCGCCGCGCTCGGCGCCCGGGGAGGGGCTGCGGGTGAGCTACCACCACGCCTTCCCGGCCCCCATGGGCGGCGGGGAGTATCCGGTGCCCGTGGCGCCCTCCGGGCCGGGGGCGGCCCGCTACCGGGTCGGGCCCGGTGAGGAGTTCGAGCGGCCCGCGCAGGCCGTCGCCCGGTGGTACGAGGACAAGCGGGCCGACCCGGCGCGCCGCGAGGCGGTGATCGAGCTCGTCGGGTCGGTGGCGTTCCGGCAGCGGACCGAGATCCGGCTGGACCTGGGCGACCGGCTCACCGTGCGGGCGGCGCCCGGCAGCCGGCCGGTGCTGCGGCTGCTGGACTGGCACGCCGACCGCCCGGACGCGCTGCGGTTCACGGGGACGGGCCGGGGGGAGGGACCGCTGCCCTCGCTGCGGCTCGCCGGGCTGCTGGTGACCGGCCGCGGCGTCCGCGTCCAGGGGCCCGTGGGCCGGGTGGAGATCAGCCACTGCACGCTCGTACCGGGCTGGTCGCTCGACCGGGGCTGCCGCTGCGAGCACCCCGGTGAGCCCGGCCTGGAGCTCGTGCGCACCCCCGCGTGCGTGGAGGTCCGCGACAGCATCACGGGGGCCGTCCTGGTGGAGGCGGACGAGGAGTGCGCCGCGCCGAACCGGGTCTTCTTCAGCGACTCGGTCCTCGACGCCACGTCGAGCGCGCTGCCCGCGTTCGGCGGACCGGACGGCGGGTGCGCGTACGCCGAACTGTCGGCGCGGGCGACCACCGTCATCGGCACGGTGCGCACCCATGCGGTCGGGGTCGTGGAGGACTCCCTGCTGGACGGCGTGGCGCACGTCGCGGTCCGCGACCGGGGCTGCGTCCGGTTCAGCTACCTCGCGCCGGGCTCCCGCACGCCCGCGCCCTTCCACTGCGAGCCGGCCGCCTCCGGGGACGCGGCCCGGGTCGTCCCCCGGTTCACGAGCACGGCCTACGGGACGCCCGGCTACGCGCAGCTCTCCGCGGCCTGCCCGCCGGAGATCCGCCGCGGCGCCGAGGACGGCTCCGAACTCGGCGCGTTCCACGGCCTGTTCCAGCCCCAGCGCGAGGACGGGCTGCGCCGGCGGCTGGCGGAGTACACGCCGGCCGGCACGTCGAGCGGCGTCCTGTTCGTCACCTGAGTTCCGTCCCCGAGGAGGCACATCTTGTCCGTCGACATCTCGCGCGTCTCGTTCGACCCGTCGAAGCACTACTCGCGGATCGTCCACCAGCAGGGGCGGGTCACCCTGGACGCCGACGCGAACGAGCAGACCGCCGTGCTGCTGCACTACCTGCGCACCGTCGTCGCCGACGTGCTCGGGCCGGCGGCCGTGCCGCGGGGCGCGCCCGGGTTCTCGGTGGCCCGGATCCCGCAGGACCCGGACCGCGACCTCGCGATCGGCGCCGGGCGGCTGTACGTCGACGGCCTGCTCGTCGAGAACGACGTACCGACCACGTACCTGACCCAGCCCGAGGGCCACGTCGACCCCGAGACGGCGCCCGTCCCGGCGGGTCCGGCGCTGGTCTACCTCCGGGCCTGGGAGCGGGAGGTCACCGTGATCCAGGACCCGGCGATCCGGGAGATCGCGCTGGGCGGCACCGGCCCGGACACCGCCGCGCGGGCCAGGGTCGTCTGGCAGGTGGTGCTGCACGGCTTCGGGGAGCGGGATCCGGATCCGGGGGCCGCGGAGGCGCCCGCCTGGTTCCGGTCCTGGCTGGACGGGCTGTACCGGCCGGCGGGCCGGCTGGCGGCGCGGGCCGGGTACGAGCCGGCGGCGCCGTCCGACCCGTGCGCCGTCGCGCCCCGGCCCCGGTTCCGGGGGCCGGAGAACCAGCTGTACCGGGTGCAGGTCCACACCTCAGGGGCGGGCCTGCTGCCCGGCGCGGACCCGGCGCGGCCGGTGGCGCGGACCCGCCGGGGGCGGGGTGCCGCCCGGTCCGCGGAGCCGGTGGCCACGTTCGTCTGGTCGCGGGAGAACGCCTCGGTGGCCCTGCCGGTGACCTCGGTGGCGGGGCCGGTGGTGACGGTGGAGGGCTGGGGGCGCGACCACCGGCTGGGGCTGGACGTGGGCGATCTGGTCGAGCTCGTCGACGACGCGGCGGCGGTGCACGTCGCGGACGAGGTGCCGGGCGGCCCGCCGCAGGGCGTCCACCGGATCGTCGCGGTCGACGTGCCCGGCCGCACCCTCACCCTCGACGCCGACCCCAACGCGGGCCCGCCCGGGGGACAGCCGCCCCCGCAGGTCGGCGGGGATCCGGAACTGCACCCGTACCTGCGGCGCTGGGACCACCGGCCGCCGCGGGGCGAGGACGCCCTGCCCGTGGTCCTGGACACGTGGATCGCCCTGGAGGACGGCGTGGAGGTCCGGTTCGAGGCCCCGCGGCAGCCGACGGCGGCGGGCCCGGACGGGGAGCCCGGTCCGGACGGGCAGCGGGGGCCGGACGGGCAGCGGACGGCGGGTCACTTCCGGCGGGGCGACCACTGGCTGGTCCCGGCCCGCACGATCCCCGGTGACGTCCTGTGGCCGCAGGGCGAGGACGGGCCGGCGGCCGTCGAGCCGCACGGCGTGGTCTACCGGTACGCCCCGCTGGCGTACCTGCCCGCCGGGGAGGGCGACCCCGTGCCCCTGGTGCCCGCGTTCTCCCCGCTGTTCCCCCCGGCGGGGTGAGCGGTGGCCGCGCGCGAGGTGCCCGCCGTCCCCTCCGGGCCCGCCCGGCCCGAGCGGCGGTCGGTGTGGCGTGCGGCGGATCCGCGGGCGCCGGAGCCCGACGAGCGGCTGGAGGCGGAGGCCGACCGGTTCGCCGAGCGGTACGCGTCCCTGGCGCCGGGGACCGTTCGCCCGCTGCCGCGCCCCCTCCCGGCGGCCTCCCCGACGGGGGACGCCGGGGCGCCCCTGGACGCGGCGACGCGGGCGGCGATGGAACCCCGGCTGGGCTGGGACCTGTCCCGGGTCCGGGTGCACACCGGGCCGGGAGCCGCCGCGTCGGCCGCCGCCCTGGGCGCGCGGGCCTACACGGTCGGCGGTCACATCGTCCTCGGGGACGGCGCGCGCCCCGGTTCGGAGGCGGGGCGGCGGCTGCTGGCCCACGAGCTGGCCCACGTGGCCCAGCAGGCGAGGGGCGAGGGTACGGGCAGGATCCACCGCAAGCCCCTGCCCCCGGCCGCGGCGCCCGCGACCAGGAGGGCGCGGGGCGGCGGGAAGCCGTTCGAGTTGCTCGTGACGCGGGAGATGGACCAGGCGGAGCTGCTGCGCCATTTCGTCCGAAAGTACTACCAGACGACGGACGAGCGGGAGGTCGAGCGGCGGCTGCCCTGGTGGCACTGGGAGAAACCGGGCGGCCTGGCGGCGGGCGCCGACGACGTCCGGCGCGGCCGGATCTGGCTGGCCGTCACCGACACCACCCAGGCGGCACTGGACCGGCTGCCGCAGGAGGAGCAGGACCGGATCAACGCGGAGGCGGACGCCCGGTTCTGGCAGCGCAGCGGCCTGCCCGCGGGAACGAAGCTGGGCGGCGGCCCCGAGGACGCCGTGCTGCGCGCCCGGTGGCTCGGGGCCCGCGCGGACGTGACCTGGGAGCACGCGCAGTTGCGGGAGCTCCAGGAGCTGCCCGAGGACGTCCGGCGGATCCTCTTCGCGGGCGACCGGCCCCTGGTCCCCGAGGACTACGAGAAGGCCCTGCGCCTCGCCCGCAGGCTGACCGCCCTGACCCCGGCGCAGCGCGCGGCCTATCTGGACCGGGTGAACGGTTCGACGGGCGACTGGGACGAACTCGAAGCGAGCATCGGCCGGTTCGAGGACCGCGAGCGGCTGCGCGAAGCGGACGCGGCACGCACCGAGGAGGCCGCCTCCGCCCTGTTCGGCTGCGAGGACCTGTACCGGCTGTGGCGGGCCCGGAACACCGCACGCCAGGAGGCCGTCCAGGCGAGTCCGTACGTCGGCTACCAGCCGGACCTGGTGCGCGGGGTGACGGAGGCCGCCGCCCGCTTCGAGGAGTCCCTGGCCCGGCACGGGTTCGCGGGCGAGCAGGCCTTCCTCGACGCGATGGCCGTCTACCGGCTGCGGTTCCGCGACAAGGCCGTCGACCTCGCCCTCGGCGTCCTCGACCACTACGACCACCTGCTGCACGAGGAGCGGGGCCGGCTGCGGGCGCCCGGATACGTCGCCTCCCTCGTCTCCGGCATCGCGGCGTCGGGCGCCCCCGGACTGTACGCGCGGGCCGCGGAGGCGGAGTCGACGGCGCGGACCATCCGGGCCGGGGCGGACCCGGAGTCCGCATTCGAACGGAACCGGGCCGCCGCGCAGGCGGGCGGCCACCTGCGGGAGGCGGCCTCGCTGCGGGATTCGGCGCAGCGGGCGGTGCTGTCCGCGGGCGGCGGCGATCCGCTGCTCGACCCCGGGCGACTCGGCCGGGCCACCGACCTGGAGAAGCTGTCCGGACTCGACGAGGCGGGCGCGCGGGCGTACCTCCTCTCGGTCGTCGACGCCCGGCTCGCGGACACGGTGAGGGCCCGCCAGGAGTTCACGGGGGATCCCGAGCGCGTCTACAGCCTGCCCGACCTGGTGCGGGCCACGAAGGAGAACCTGGGCACGGACGGCGGCACCGTGTACGGGTGGATCGTCGACGACCACGTCGAGGAGGTCCGGCGGTCCCACGTGTTCACGGCCGTGGTCCTCGGCGTCCTCGCCCTCGTCCTCGCGGCCCTCGTCCCCGTCGGCGGCTGGACCGCGGCGATCGCGCTCCTCGGCACCTCGGTCCTGAGCGCCTACCAGGCCGGGCAGGCGCTGGAGGAGTACCGGGCCGAGTCGGCGGACTACCGGCTGTCGTTCATCGAGGAGGAGCCCTCGCTGCTGTGGGTCGGGGTGGCCGTGGCGGCGGCCGCGGTCGACCTCGGGGTGTCGGCCGTCGTGCTCTTCAAGGCGTCGGCGAAGGCGCTCTCCGCGCTGGAGGGCCCGCTGCGCGAGCTGTCGGCGGCATCGGACGCGGAGTCGGCGGCGGCCCGCTACCGGACGCTCGTCGCGAGGATCGACGAGGCCGAGGGGCTCGACCAGGCGGTGAAGGAGGCCCTGAAGAACCGGGCGGCGGCCGCGCGGGGTCTCAACCTGGTGGTCGGCGAAGTCCACGGCAAACCCATGATCTTCATCGGGGCCGCCGATCACCGGCTGCTCAGGAGGGGCCTCTTCCACCTCGTCCGGCTGGGCGCGGACACGTTCACGAAACTCCGCAAGGAGAAGCAGCTCCTCGACCTCCTGGGTGACGTGACGAAGCTGTCCGGCGCGGCCAGGGCCGAACTGGAGGCCGCGTTCTCGGAGGTGAAGCAGATCGTCTCCGTCGGAAAGGCCCGCCGCATGGACGAGACCACCCTGCTGGAGTTCGTCGACCGGTCGGCCGCCGCGCGGAAGGTCGGCGGTTCGAGCGAGTTCGAGTCGATCGTGGCGGACATGCGGGCCTGGCATCCGCCGACGCAGGAGCAGACCGACGCGGAGAAGGCCCTGGTCCGTGCCTGGGAGGAGCTCCGGTCGCGGCACCGGACCCGGGACGAGCTGCTGGCCGAGCTGCGGGCCGGCCCGAAGACGCCGTCCGGGGCGCGCGACGCCGAGCGGATCGAGGAACTGGAGGACAGCTTCAGGGGGTTCGACGACGTCGTCGAACGCGACGGCAGCGGCCGGACGTGGGTGAGGCGGGGTCTGCTGTCCGAGGCGCGGCAGGACGTGCTCGCGGCCGAGGCGCTCGCCGAGAAGGTACGGGTCAACCCGGTCAAACGCATGCGGGCGGCCTTCGACGGATCCCCCGAACGGGCCGAGATCGCGGCGTCCGGAACGGCCGACCGGGTCGGAACGCTGCGGTCGCCGTCGGAGAAACTGGCGGTGGACCACGTCGTCTCGCTGGACCGCATGTCTCGGATGGAGGGCTTCTCCAAGCTGAAGGCCGTGGAGCGCGAGCGGCTGGCGGTCCGCAAGGACAACCTCGTCCTGATGGACGCGTCCGCCAACTCCTCCAAACGGGCGCACAGTTGGTCCACCTGGGAGTACGCCGCGAACTACTACACCGATCCCGCCGACATCGCGAAGTGGAAGGCGAGGGACGCGGAACTCACGGCGACGATCCAGCAGTGGATCCTCGACACGGTCCGCGGCCGCTGAGACCCGTGCAAACCACCCGCACGTGTGCGTTCGGCGGACCGCCCCGAGGGAAGGGAGCAGGGGCAAGGGGGAGAGGGGATCGATGCCGTACGACACGTCGCTCCCGGCGCCGGTACTGCGGCTGCTGGGCACCTTCCGCTACGAGGCCCCGGGCGGCGCGGTCGCCGTGGAGGTCCCGGGGCAACGGCTGTTGGCCTTCCTAGCGCTCCACCGGAGCGTCAGCCGGGGCGTCCTCGCCGGGACGCTGTGGCCGGACTCCGGCGAGGGACACGCGCAGGGCAGTCTGCGGACCACGCTGTGGCGGCTGCGCCGCGGTGGCCGGCACGTCGTCGACGTCCGGGGGGAAATGCTCGCGCTCCGCGAGGAGGTCACCGTCGACGTGCACGCCTTCCGGCGGACGGCGCTGCGCGTCGTGGACGCCGACGGGGATCCGGGGGAGGACCCGGGGCTGGGCCTGCTGTTCGCGGGGGACCTGCTGCCGGGCTGGGACGAGGAGTGGGCCCTCCTCGAACGGGAGCGGCTGCGGCAGCTGCGGCTGCACGCCCTGGAGGCGCTCAGCGCCCGGCTGATCCGCTGCGGCCGGCACGCCCTCGCCCTGGACGCGGCCCTCACCTGCGTGGGCATCGAGCCGTTGCGGGAGAGCGCGCACCGGGCGGTGGTGGCGGTGCACCTGGCCGAACACAACGCGGTGGAGGCGGTCCGCCAGTACGGGGCGTTCCGGCGGCTGGTCCGGGCGGAGCTGGGGGTGGAGCCGTCGGCCCGGTTCCGGGCGATGCTGCCGCCGGGTTCGGCCGCCGGACGCCAGTGCTGAGAGCTTCCGGTCGACAGCTCGCGGTCACCGGGGCAGCATGGTGGGGACGGGCACGTCCGGATACGCCCGGCGGCCGCGCACCGGCGCGGTGGTCGGAGGGAAGCCCGAGGCACGGAGAGGGCGCACCGCCGTCCCCGGGGCTGCCGCCTGCCCGTCGGCACGCGGCCGCACCCGCTCCCCCTCGACTCCTGCGCGTCCTCCGGGGCCCGAAGATCCGATGCCCGATGGGAGCACCCTCATGTACCGACGCACCCGACGCGCCGCGATCACCTCCCTGCTCGTCTCCTCCTTCGTGTGCGGCAGTGCCGTAGTCCTCGCGCCGGCCGCCGGCGCGGCGGTGCCGACCGCCAGCTGCACGGTCACGCCCAACGCGGACGGGACCGCCGTGACCATCTCCGGCGAGGGGTTCACGGCACCGCGCAAGCTCAACGACGGCGAGAGCACCGAAGACCTGAACGTCGACGCGACCGGGCACTTCCTCCTGAAGCGCTTCCAGAAGAACGTCGACTACACCGTCCTCGCCGTCAACGAGGACCAGCCCTTCGTCTTCGTGAACTGCAAGCGCGTCCCCGCGCCCACCTCGCCGCAGGCCACCAGCCCGACCCAGCCCGGCTCCCGGCGTGACCGGGCCGCGGGTATCGCGGCCGGCGCGAAGGCGGGCCTCGCGGCCGCCGCCAAGAGCTGCGCCACCGCGCCGGTGGCGGACAAGAGCGGCCAGCAGCACAGCGACGCCTACTGGAACAGCTGGACCCAGGCTGCGAACCGCGCCTTCCAGAAGGCGTGCCAGAACCGCTAGGAGCGCAGATCGCCCCGGTCCCCGGGAGCCTTCGAAGGCTCCCGGGGACCGGGGCGCGTCACGCTGCGTCCGGCATGCGTCAGGCGTGGTCCGCCGGGTACAGCGCCGCGTGCCGGAAGGCGTCGAGACCGGCGGTGGGCTCGGCGTCCTGCCGGTCCCCCGCCGGAATCCCGGCGGCCAGGACGTACAGGGCCGTTTCGGCGATGCCGTCCACGCCGAGGGCGTCTTCCAGTTCGCTGTCGCGGAAGGCCGCGGTCTGGAAGGGGCCGAGGCCCAGCGCGGTGGCGGTGAGGGCGAAGGTCTGGCCGAGGTGGCCGGCGTTCATCAGCATCACCCGGTAGGCGCGGGGCGCCCGGTACTTGCTGCTCATCCGCTCGACGACCGCCGTCACGAAGACCGTGACCGGGGCTTCGGCGACGGCCTCCTGGTCGAAGCTCAGGTGGGCGGCCCGCTCGCGGGTGAAGGCCGGGTCCAGGAGCTCCAGCGAGTGCTCCAGGACGTTGTAGTGGTAGAGCCCGGGGGTGACGCCCTCGACCGCGGAGACGGCGACGTACGCCTCCAGTTCGTGCCGTGAGCCGCCCGCCGCGCTGGTGCGCTTCATGAGGGCGCCGAAGTCCCGGCCGTCGAGGAACTCGCTGGGGCCGAACACCATCGCGAGGAGTCCGGACAGCACCGGGAGCGGCAGGTCCACCTGCCGGAAGGCCCGGTGGGTGCGCCGCCCGTAGAGGGTGCGGACGAAACCGGCGTCGACGTCGAGGGGGGCGCGGGGCAGCAGGATGCGGTCCGCGGCGGGGTAGTTCTTGAACAGCGCCGGGCGCTTGCCGGCCCGGAAGTCCTCGTTGACCTCGGGGGATTCGGTGTAGGGGGCGTCCTTGCTGGAGAAGTGCAGCGCGCCGGCCTCCGGCGACCAGGTGTCCCAGTGCTCGGCCAGCCGGTCGTCGCGCTCGCGCTCGTCCTCGGAGACGAGGAAGCCGTAGGTGTGCAGTTCGGCGAGGGCCGCGCGGCAGGAGTCCGGATCGTGGTCGGGGAACATCGTCACGGCCTCGTCGACGGTGGTCCAGTCGGTGAAGGCGGCGAGGAGGTCGGCGGCCATCGGCGCGAGCGAGACTTCGGATCCGCCGAGGTAGTTCTGGATGACGAACGCCCCGTCACGCCAGTAGCAGACGAGGTTGTGCGCGCGGCGCAGCAGCATGGGGGTCTCCTTGGTGTCCCGAGCGGGGGCCGGTCGCTCCGGCCCCCGGTCGGGTACGGCTACGGGTCAGCGCTGGTAGTGGATCTTGATGGCGCGGGCCTGGACGGGCTTGGCGGCGAGCTCGATCTTCTTCATGGGATTCTCCCTCTGTCGGTTCCGGCTCCGGGATCCTTTTCCCTTCGCCTTGATGAATACAATTCTGCCGGTCTCCCGGAGGGCGGCCAAGTCACGTGATTCCGGGACCGGTTCGTCCATCCTCCGGTGAGTCCCTCATTCGACGTCGTAGAAATCGCGGCCGTCGAGATAGCGGACGGTGGCGAGGTCGCGCAGCACGCTTTCCAGTACCTCGTGGCGGAGTTCGACGAGCAGGGGGTACGTGAGGTCGTTGACGGTCACCGCGAGGTGTTCCCCGGGATGCACGAATTCCCTTACGCCCATGAAGCTTTCCAGTTTCTTCAGCTCGTCGAGGCCGGTGTATCCGCGCAGGGTTCCCTCCACCGGAGAGATCATGGGCGCGCCGGCGACGAACTGCTCCACCCGGTACCGCTCGCGGCAGCGCTCGTGGAAGCGCTCCGGGCGGACGTAGGCGTCCGCCGTCCAGTTCAGCTGGGACTCGCCGGTCGCGATCCGGGCGTAGTGCGCCGTGCTGCCGCCGCCCATGCGCGCGGCGACCTCGATCACGCACGGGCCGGACGGCGTCATCTTGAGCTGGACGTGGGCGGGTCCGTGGCGGATGTCGAGGGCGTCCAGGACCCGTTCGGCGTAGCGGACGATCTCGTCGAGCCGTTCGCCCTCGTACGGCAGCAGCACCATCCCGTCGCAGAGGTCGAGGACCCCGTTCGCGGTGATGTGCGTCGAGGTCCAGATGTCGCAGACGTGGTGCTCGCCGTCCCGGCTGACCATGTTCAGGGCGTATTCGGGCCCGGCGAGGTACTCCTGTGCGACCACCGTGTCGTTGGGCATCGAGAAGATGTCGTCCGTACCGACGAGCCCCTCGTACGCGCGCACCGCCTGTTCGGGGGTGTCGCAGTAGTTGATGCCGTCGCTGCCCGCGCTGCTGAGCGGTTTCACCACGATCCGGCCGCCCAGTTCCCGGTGCCACGCCTCCAGTTCGGCGGCGTTCGTGACCAGCAGCTGGCGGGCGCCGCGCAGGCCGGCCGCCTTGATCTTCTCGACCATCGCGTACTTGTCGCGCCGGGCGTGGCTGCCCGCCGTCCCGTTGGTCGCCAGGCCCAGCCGTTCGCTGAGCAGGTCGGCGAAACCGACGCCGAACTCGCTGTCCGGGATGACCGCGACCGGCCGGTAGCGGGCGAGTTCCGCGAGGGTCGCGTCGAGGTCCCCGTGGTGCACCACTTCGGCCGCGAAGCCGGTGGGCACCACCGAGGCGTAGAACTCGGGCCGTACCGGGACGCTCTGCACGTGGACGGCGTCGTATCCGCATTCCTTGAACGCGGCGACCAGGCCGCCCGAGCGGCAGGCGGGACTCGCGTCCACGAGCGCGACGTAGCCTTTTACCACCAGATTCCCACCTTTGCTTGTCGTTCATGATTCGGGGGCTCCGGCCGGGGACCGGCCGAGCCAGACGGCCGCGTGCGGCGCGAGCTCGTGCCCGGACGCCGGATCGCTCGCCAGCAGTACGGTGTGTCCCGGCGGCAGAACCACCGGGCGGTCGGAGAAGTTCACGAGGCACAGGACGTCGTCCCGGCGGAAGGCCAGCACGTCCTCCCCGGCGGGCACCCAGGCGAAGCCCCCGGCCCGGAAGGCGTCCAGGGAACGGCGCAGGCGCAGGGCCCGGCGGTACAGGCTGAGCTGGGAGGCGGGGTCCGCGTCCTGGGCCGCCACGGTGAGGGCGCCCCAGTGGTCCGGCTGCGGGAGCCAGGTGTCCGCGCCGGCGCCGGCGCCGAATCCGTACGGCCGCTCGCCGCCGGACCACGGCAGGGGCACGCGGCAGCCGTCCCGGCCCGGGTTGACGCCGCCGGAGCGGAAGTGGACCGGATCGCGGCGGGCCTGCGGGGGCAGGTCCTCCACCTCCGGGAGCCCGAGTTCCTCGCCCTGGTAGAGGTAGACGGAGCCCGGCAGGGCCAGGGTCAGGAGCGCCGCGGCGCGGGCGCGCCGGGTGCCGAGGGCGAGGTCCGTGGGGACGCCGGCGGTGACCTTCCCGAAGTCGAAGGAGGTGTCGGCCCGGCCGTACCGGGTGACGGTACGGGTGACGTCGTGGTTGCACAGCACCCAGTTCGCCGGGGAACCGGTCCGGGCGCTCGTGGCCAGTGAGGCGTCGACGGTCTCCCGCAGCGCGGCGGCTTCCCAGGCACACCTGAGGAAGGCGAAGTTGAACGCCGAGTGGAGTTCGTCGCCGCGCAGGTAGCGGGCCAGGCGTTCGCCCTCCCCGGTCCAGATCTCGCCGATGAGGACGCGCTCGTCCGGGTAGGAGCGGGCGATGCGGCGCCACGACCGGTAGACGTCGTGCAGTTCCTCCCGGTCGACGTACGGGTGCGGCCGCTCGGCCGGGGGGCGGACCAGGTCGGGCAGTTCCGGGTCTTTGGCCAGCAGGTTCGCGGAGTCCACCCGGATCCCGGCCACCCCGCGGTCGAACCAGAACCGCAGGAGCGACTCGAACTCGGCGCGGACGGCGGGGTGGTTCCAGTTGAGGTCCGGCTGCTGCGGGGTGAACAGGTGGAGGTACCACTCCCCCGGTCGCCCCGCGGCGTCGGTGGTCCTGGTCCAGGCCGGTCCCCCGAACTCGGAGAGCCAGTTGTTGGGGGGCAGCTCGCCGTGCTCCCCGCGTCCGGGCCGGAAGTGGAACGGTTCGCGCTCGGGGGCGCCCGCGGGGGCGGCGAGCGCGGACCGGAACCACGGGTGTTCGCAGGAGACGTGGTTGGGGACGAGGTCGACGACGATGCGGACGTCCAGGGCGCGGGCCTCGGCGATGAGCTGCTCCGCCTCGGCCAGGGTCCCGAAGGCGGGGTCGATGTCGCGGTGGTCGGCGACGTCGTACCCGCCGTCGGCGAGGGGCGAGCGGTACCAGGGGGTGATCCACAGGGCGTCGACGCCCAGCCCCGCCAGATGGGGCAGGCGGGCGCGCAGCCCCGCCAGGTCTCCGGTCCCGTCGGCGTTCCCGTCGGCGAAACTGCGCGGGTAGACCTGGTAGACGACGGCGTCGCGCCACCAGTCCCGCGACGGCGTCCGTCCTCGTGTGGGCACGGCCCACCTCCTTCCCGCACCGGGGCCGCCGCCCGCCGGGCGGCCCGCCCGGTGCCTCAGAGCGCCTCCCGGACGACGCGCGCGGGGTTCCCCACGGCGACGACGCCGGCCGGCAGGTCCTTGGTGACGACGCTGCCGGCGCCCACGACCGTGTTGGCGCCGATGGTGACGCCGGGCAGCACGATGACGCCCCCGCCGAGCCAGGCACCGTCGCCGATGACGATCGGTTTCGCGGTTTCCCACATGCCGTGGCGCAGTTCGGCGGAGTGCGGATGGTTGGCGGTGTACAGCTGGCAGCGCGGTCCCATGCGGACGTCGGCGCCGATGGTGATCGGCGCGCAGTCGAGGAGGACCGCGTCGAAGTTGATCCGGGAGCGTTCCCCGATCTCGATGAAGAACCCGAATTCGCACAGGAGCCGGGGCACCACCCGTACCCCGGGCGCCACGGCGCCGAGCAGCTCCCGCAGGATCCGGTCGCGCTCGCCCTGGTCCGCGAGCGCGGTGGCGTTGAACCGGTCCAGGAGGTTCTCGCAGCGTTTGCGGTAGGGGCGCAGGGCGGGGTCGTCGGCCCGGTAGGGCTCTCCCCCCGCCAGGCGGCCCTTGATCTCGTCCAGTTCCACGGCAACCCCCTCGGGTCCGGCGGTGCGCTCCCTCACTCGCCCGGTGCGGGCTTGATGCCGACCACCATCGATTCGGGGCCGACGAGGTGGCGGACCCGGGTGTCCCGGAATCCGCACTCCCGCATCCAGGCGGTGCAGTCGGCGCCCGTGTAGTCGAACCCTTCCGGTACCTCCATGTGCATGATGAGGCTGAGGATCAGGCCGATGGCGTTGTCGCGCCGCTCGTCGTCGATCAGGGTCTCGTAGACGAGGACGGCGCCGCCGGGGGGCAGGGCCTCGTACGCCTTGCGCAGCAGGAGTTTCTTGGTCTCCAGGTCCCAGTTGTGCAGGACGTGGCCGAACACGATCACGTCGGCCCGGGGCAGGTCGTCCCGGAAGAAGTCCCCTTCCGCGAAGAACTGGCGCTCCGTCAGTCCGTGCGCCGCGGTGTAGGCGAGGAAGCCGTCCCGGGTGGGCGGCAGGTCGAAGCCGGTGGCGGTGAGGTGGGGGTGGCGGAGCAGGACGCGGGTGGACAGCGCCCCTTCGGCGCAGCCGATGTCGGCGAGCGAGCGGTGGTCCTGCCAGGGGAACTCCTCGGCGATCGCCTGCGCCGAGTCGATGCTCAGTGCCGTCATGTCGCGCTGGAAGGAGCGGACGGAGCCGGTGGTCCGGTAGACCGCCTCGTAGTAGTCCCGGCCGGAGTGGGCGCCGCCCAGGGCCTCGCCGGAGCGCAGGACCCGGGTGAGGTCGTCGGCCAGGCCGGTGCTCCGGTCGACGAAGCCGCCGCCGAGGTAGGCCTCGGTCCTGGCGGGGTCCAGATAGGCGTCGGCCGCCGGGGAGTTGGAGTAGTGCGCGCCGTCGCGCTCCAGGAGTCCGAGGGCGACGAGCGCGTCGAAGAAGTCGGGGGCGACGCGCTCGTGGACCCCGGTGCGCGCGGCCAGTTCGCCGGTTTCGAGGGGGCCGGCGGCGAGTTCGCCGAACACGCCCGTTTCGAGGGCGCTCAGCAGGGTCTTCGTCTTCCAGTGCGCCCACATGAGGTCGACCACCGGTTGTGCGGACGTCATGAACGGCACCTCCCTCGCTCGTGACTCGGTACGGACCGTCGGGGGCCGGTGGTGTTCCGCCGGCCCCCGATCGGTGTTCTCTCGGGGTGGATCAGCCCTGGCGGTGGATCTTGATGGTGCGGGCCTGGACGGGCTTCGCGGCGAGCTCGATCTTCTTCATGGTGTGCTCCTTTTTCCATTGGGATGAGGGTCGTTCTCCTGTCGTGCGGTTCCCGGTGTTTCCTTTTCCGTTCGCCGCTGACAGGTATTACTTTGCCGGGGTCGCTTCACGCGGCCAAGTCACGGGATTCCGGGACCGTCGAGGAGATCGGCGCGTTCGTCTGCGCCGCGCACATCGCGAGGAATGCCATCTGAACGCGCGTGGTGGCGCCCGTCTTTCCCCGGATGCGGCGCAGGTAGGTGTCGACGGTATGGACGCTGAGTCCCATGCGGCGGGCAATTTTGCAATAGGTGTCGCCCTCGGCCAGATGCACGAGGACCTCGCGCTCGCGCCGGGACAGGAGGGAAACGGTTTCCTGAACGTTCTCGATCATGACGGGTCCTCAGAATGTCTTGTCGCGCGGAAAGGTGGCCGGCCCGGTGAAGTGCAGGGCCGACAGGTCGGGCAGGATCCGGTCGGCCGCCCCGTGGTCCAGGCCGCGGGTCAGGGCGGTGGGCACCGCCACGACCGTCATGCCGGCCGCCCGTGCGGCCGCGACGCCGGTGAGGGAGTCCTCCACGGCCAGGCAGCGGCCGGGGTCGGCCCCGAGGGCCGCCGCGGCCGTCAGGTACGCCTCGGGATCCGGTTTGCGCCGGGTGACGTCGTCGCCGGTGACGACGGCGTCGAAGTGGCGGCCGAGGCCGTAGTGGCGCAGCCACCGGCGCACCCAGTCGCCGTCGGAGGAGGAGGCGACGGCCAGGCGCAGCCCGGCGGCGCGGGCCCGTTCCAGTGCCCCCGGCACGCCGGGGAGCAGACGGACCAGGTCGGGCGTCATGTGGACCTCCCACAGCCGCCCGAGCCGCCGGCGCAGCGCGGCGTCGTCCGGCGCCGCCGCCCCGCACGCGCGGCGCAGCAGGGCGAACAGCGCCGGATAGCCCTCGGGGCGGCCGCAGACCTCGCGGGCCCAGAACTCCCGGGGCAGCCGCTGCCCGTACTCGGCGAACAGGGCGCCGCAGGCGAGGAAGTCGGGGCGGACGGAGTCCACCAGGGTGCCGTCGAGGTCGAAGATCACGGCGTCGTGGGGGCTTCGGCCGGGAGCGGGGGCGGCGGCGGGGCCGCCGCCCGGACGTCTCGCGGTGGGGTCGGGGCCTTCTGCGGCCGGTCCGGGGGGTCGCACGGGCAATGCACTGCCTTTCGGGGAGGACGGGGTCACCGGCGGCGCAGCCGGATGGTGACGGGCCGGTGGTCGGAGGCGGGCGGGCGGCCTCCGCGCCGGTCGGGCCACGGGTCGGGCGCGCCGTAGGCGAGCAGGCTCGGGACGAGGGAGGGGGACAGCAGGAACAGGTCGATGCGGCGCTGTGCCTCCTGCCCGGGTTCCGTCGTGCCGAAGGTGGGTGAACGCAGGCCCAGGTGGGCGCCCGCGTCCACGAGGAGGGGGTCGGACGGGTCCCCCAGCAGCCGGGCCACGGGGGTGCGGTCGGCCCGGTCGGTCCCGTCCAGGAGGTGGTCGGCCCTGCGGTGGCGGGGCACCCGGCTCCAGTCCGGTTCGGGGTCGCCGGGCGGCAGGCTGTTGGCGTCCATGCCCGCCACCAGCGGCGGCAGGGCGGGGTCGGCGTGGCGGCGCAGGTGGTCCGACTCGATCCGCCGCCCGGTCGGGCTGAACGGGTCGAGGTGCGCCACCAGGAACCGCAGGGGTGTCGTCCAGCCGGGCAGGCCCAGGGTCGCCAGGCCGTGGCCGTGCCAGTGGGTCAGTTCGGGTGCGGGCCGTTGCGTGCCCAGCGGCTCGATGTCCCGCTGCCAGAAGACGGCCTGGTGGCAGCCGGTCTTCGCGGGGAACAGCTCGCCGTCCATGCCGAAGGCGGCCTTGGCGTCCTCGAAGAGCGCCCTGTCGTCGCGGTGCCAGCCCCAGCCCTCCGTGGTGAGCAGGACGCGCGGCCGGAGCGCGGCGACCAGCTCGCACTGGGCCAGCCAGCGTTCGTCACGCCCCGCGAGGCGCTCGATGCCCGCCTCGTAGAGGTTCCAGAACATGACCAGGTCGCTGTCGGCCGCGGTGTCGGCGCTCACCGGCGGTCCGCCAGGGCGCGGGGGCTCCAGCGGGCTCCGGTGAAGAGCGCCGTGCAGGAGTCGGAGAACGGCGCCTGCGCGAACAGGGCGAGCCGTACGTCCGCGTCCGCGGGGCCGAGGAAGGTACGGACGAAGAGCCAGGGCCCGTCCGGGTCCTCGCGGCAGAACACCGCGTGGCGCCCGCCCTCGCGGGTGACCAGCAGCTCGGCGCGCGGGCCGGCCAGGGCCGGTCCCGTCGCCTCGTCGGACAGCGGGCGGGAGACGACGGTCACCACCGCCCAGCCGCCCGCCCGGGTCCGCTCCACGCAGACCTTGAACCAGCCGTCGGCCCCGTGGACGAGGATGCCTCCCGCGTCGCCGAAGGCACCGCCGCGGACGGCGACCCGGGCGCGGACGGTGTGGTCGCCGGCCAGCGTCCGGCCCAGCAGGGGGACGCCGGAGGCCTCGTGGAAGCCGGGCATCGCGAAGAGGTCGGCGCCCCGGTCGGCGCGGATCTCCAGGGTGGCCGCGTCACGGACGGGCACGCTGCCGGGGCCCGAGAACGTCCAGCCGGTGTCGTCGAAGGCGAGGGCGTGTCCCCGGGGCGGGCTCGCGCTCGGCGCGGTCACCGCGGCCGTCAGGGCCGCGGTGACGCCGTCGGGGGCGGAGGTGGTCGCCGCGCCTGCGGGGGCGGTCACGGGGCCGCCATCCCGCCGTCGACGCTGATGGCCTGGCCGGTCACGCGGGGCGCCGACGCCAGGTACAGGACCAGACCGGCGATGTCCTCGGGGGTCTGGAACTCCCGCTGCGGGACCATCGCCCGCATGCGCTCCCAGCACTCGTCCTCGCTCTCGCCGGGGCGGACGAACTCCGAGAGGAGGTAGCGCCACATGTTGGAGCGGACGATGCCCGGACAGACGGCGTTGACGCGGATGTTCTCCTTGGCGACCTCCTGGGCGAGGGCGGCGGTGAAGCCGATCACCCCGAACTTGGCGGCGCAGTAGTGCGCCACCTTGGAGAAGCCCGAACGTCCGGAGACCGAGGAGAAGTTGATGATGGAGCCGCCGCCGGAGGCGCGCAGCAGGGGCAGGGCGGCCCGGGAGGAGAGGAAGACCCCGTCGAGGTTGCCGGACACCACGTGCCGGAACTCGGCGAGTTCCATGGTCTCCACCGGGCTGACGTGGGTGACGCCGAAGGCGTTGACGACCGTGTCGAGACGGCCCTCCCCGTCGGCGATGCCCGCGTAGAGCCGGTCCACGGCCTCCTCGTCGGTCGCGTCGACCTCGGCGGCGGTCACGGCCAGGCCCTCGGCGGCGAGCCGCTCGGCCAGCGCGCGGGCCTCGGTGTAACCGGTGACGGCGGTCGAGCGGTAGTGGTTGAACGAGGACGGCAGCCGGTCGGTGTCGGCGGCGACCACCCGGGCACCCTGGCGGGCGAAGGCCTCGGCCACGGCGGCGCCGATGCCGCGGCCGCCGCCGATGACGAGCGCCACCTGTCCGGTGGGGGCCGGTGCGCGGTCCGTTGTCATGGGGTGACTCCTGTCGGGACGGCGCCCGCCGGGGCGGGCGCGAGGGTGTAGGTCAGCGGGGGCAGGACCAGCGCGTCCAGCAGGCGCGGGAAGGCCCGGTAGTCGGCGAGGTTGCGCTCGGGCGCGGCGACGATGCGGCGCAGGGCCGGGTCGTCGTGGCCGGTGCGCGCGGCGAGGGCGTCGAGTGCGGTGTGGACGGCGTCGTCCCGGCGTTCGAAGAAGTCCCGGAAGACGGCGGTGGCCGCCGCCGCGTCCGGGGCCGCGCCCGTACGGGGTGCGACGCGCACGGCCCCGGGCAGGATCCGGTCGTGGCCGTCCGGAGCCGGGACCGGCTCTCCCGCGAGGGCCCGCAGGAAGAACGCGTCGGTGTACGGGGCCTCGCCGGGCAGGGCCGCGGGTGCGATGTCGCGCGTGAGCAGTTTCCGGGTCAGGACGTCCTCGTCGACCCGGCCGAGCGGTCCCACCCGGCCCATGTCGAAGGTGCCGTGGACGTCGAGGGTGGTCGGGAGGAGGTTGCGGGCGGGGAGCAGTTCGACGGCGGGGCCGACGTCCGCGGCCAGCACGGGCACCCCGTGGGCCAGGGCCTCCAGGACCACCCTGCCGAGGGTCTCCCGCGACGCGGTGCTCGGGAAGAGCAGGACGTCGATCCCGTCGAAGAAGGCGGGGAGCTCCTCCTGGGGGCGGACCCCCTCCATGCGTACGGCCTCCGGGGGGACCCCGGCCCGGCCCAGCGCGGCGTGCACGGCGGCGGTCTCCCAGCGGGGGTCGTTGGGCTTGCCCGCGCAGACCAGGGTGACGGCGCCGTCCGAGGCGCGGTGGCACCGGGTGAACGCCGACACGACCTGGTCGAAGTTCTTGGCGAGCGAGAGCGCTCCCAGATAGCCGATGCGCAGGGGTGCCCCGGCGGGCGGGAGGGGCCGCGGTTCCCGTCGGGGCAGCCGGTC
The DNA here is from genome assembly GCF_040609475.1 of Streptomyces sp. NPDC004667. Classification (NCBI taxonomy): domain Bacteria; kingdom Bacillati; phylum Actinomycetota; class Actinomycetes; order Kitasatosporales; family Streptomycetaceae; genus Streptomyces; species Streptomyces sp. NPDC004667. The sequence goes on from NZ_JBEXKC010000077.1 coordinate 29,251, forward strand.
CAGCATGGGGTAGGCCACGGCGGAGCCGGCGTCGGTCACGGACGGGAAGTTCGCGCGGAACAGCCGGCGCGTGTACTCGGTCGGGAACAGGGCCAGGTCACCGGGCCGCACCAGCGGGGCGCACAGCTCCTCCTGGGCCCAGTAGCCCGACCAGAGGGCGGTGTGGGCCTCGCGGACGATCCGGAAGCGGCCTCCGCCGAGCGCGCGCCAGTGGTGGTAGAGGAAGGCGTACGGGCCCGAGCCGGCGTACACCACGTCGTCCTCGCCCAGTCCGGCGACGCAGTCGGGGCCCTTGGTCAGGTCGTGCAGGGTGACGGAGCCGCGCCGGGCGAGGAGGCGGGACATCTCGCGGTGCATGAGGATCGCGCCGTCGACGATGCCGTCGGTCCGCGGCGCGCGGTAGTCATGCGTATGCAGGCGCATGGCCGGATCCCTCCCGGTTCTCCAGCAGCCGTGCGAGGCGTTCGCGCAGCAGTCCGGGGCTCATGCCGTGCAGGGGCAGCTGGTGCCTGTGCACGCGGGTGGCGATGTCCCGGCGGACGGCGTGCACTTCGACGGGCAGCAGGTGCCGGGCGCGCAGGCGCTCCCCGAAGCCGCTGCCGGCTCCGTTGTACTCGACGCTCAGGATGCGGCGCGAGCGTGCGAGGACGTCGAGTACGGCGGGGTCGAGGCGGGGGTCGAGAGCGGCACAGTGCAGGTGGGGCAGGCCCACGTCCCGGTTGGCGGCCTCCACGAGGACGCCCGCGTACCCGAAGGTGACGACGGTGGCGTCGGGTCCGTCGCCGGGCGGGGTGAGCCAGACTCCGCCGTCGATGTCGGCCGAGCAGTCCCGGGCCGGCGGCTCGAACGCGGCGTCGATCATGCTGACGACGTGGGTGGTGGCCGGGTCCCGGGCGAGCCGGTCCAGGCAGGCCTCGAACTCTGCGGCGGTGACCGGCTCGTAGACACGGGTGTGCAGCAGCAGTCCGAGCAGGTTGGTCGCGTTGTGGGCGCCGCCCCAGGCGCCCCAGCTGCGTCCGGCCAGGACGAGGAGGTTGCGGACGCTGGTGGTGGCCTCGGTGAGCATGCTCAGCGAGTCCATGTAGTACATGGCGTCGGTGGCGACGACCTTGGTGAGGTGGTCGGGCAGGGAGAGGGTCATCCCCACGGTCAGGGTCTCGGCGAGACCGGTGTTGGTGTACGGCACGTGTCCGCCCAGTCCGAACCGGGCGGCCATGTCGGGTGTGAACACGGCCAGTTCGCGCCCGGTGCGCTCGCGGTGGGCGCCCAGCATCCGCCCTGCGGTCGAGGCGAAGGACACGGGCCGGCCGGGGGCGGGCCTGGCCGCGCCCGTGTCCGCCGGTTTGAAGCTGTGGTCCCCCTTGCGGGTGCGGCACACGAGCGCGGCCGGTCCGGGGCGGGCGAGGAGCTCGCCGAGGGCCGCTTCCACGGCCCCGTCGTCGCAGCCGTCCACCTCCACGAGGGTCCCCAGGTAGGCGGACAGGTAGTCGGTGTTGAGCGGCCTGGCGAGTGGTTCGATGCCCTTGCCGTTGGCGTCGACGACGAGGAGCAGGTTCGTCAGTCCCGCGTCGTGCGCGAAGCGCAGTGCCTCGAAGGCGGCCCCCTCGTGGAGTTCGCCGTCCCCGGCGAGGCAGACGACCTTGCGGTCGGAGCCGCCGCGCGCGAGCTCCCAGGCGAGGCTGACCGCCTGCGCCAAACCGACGCCGAGGCTGTAGCGCATGGTGGCGCGGAAGCCCAGGTCGCGGTGGACGACGCCGGTGAGGCCGCCCTGGTGGAGGGTGGTCAGGGGGGCGAAGGGCAGGGTTCCGCGTACGTAGTGTTCGGCGTAGAAGGCGGGGGCGATGTGGCCGCGGCCGACGACGAGTTCGGCGGGGCCCTCGCCGGTGCCTTCCGCGCCGGTGCCGCCGTCGTCGACGAGGCCGTGGGCGAAGCAGGCGCGGACCAGGGCCAGTGAGGACAGGTTGCTCTGGAGGTTGCCGGAGCCCGCGATCTCGTGCATCCGCAGCAGGACCTCGGCACTGTCCGCGTAGAGGCGTCGGGGCACCCGTGCGGCGACCTCGCGCAGAGCGTCCAGGAGCCTGCCGCCGTCGCGGCCCTGGCGCTCCATCTCCCGTAACTCGTGCTCGACGACCTGGCGTTCGGCGGGTGTCAGGCGGGGCAGTGCCTCGCGGGCGGGGGCGGCGAACGCCGCGTGGAGGTCGTTCACCGGCCTGCTCCGCGGACCTCGTCGAGCGCCTCGCCCAGGATCCCCAGGATCTCGTCGACCTCCGCCGGGGTGGTGACGAACGCGGGGGCGAGGACCACCCAGTCGTCCTGGCCCCGGATGATCAGGCCGCGGCGCAGGCAGGCCGAGGCCACCCGCTCGCCGAGGCGTTCGGCGCCCTCGCCGGTGGTGGCGGTGGCGCCGGTGAGCTTGACCCCGTAGAGGAGGCCTACGGCGCGCAGGGTGGCTCCGTGGGCCTCGGCGAGGGCGCGGAGCCGGGGCTCGGTGTACGCGGCCAGCTCGGCGATCCGCTCCTGGTAGCCGCCCTCGCGGAACAGGGTGACGGCGGCGAGTCCGGCGGCGGCGGCCAGCGGGTTGGCGGCGTAGGTGTGGGAGGGGGCGAAGGACACCGGCCCGCCGGTCTCGCCGAGCGCCTCGGCGACGTGCCCGGCCATCAGGACGGCGGCCAGGGGCGCGTACCCGCCGGAGATGCCCTTGCCGACGCAGAGGACGTCGGGGGTCACCCCGAAGGTCTGGGCGGCGAAGGGCGCTCCGGTGCGGCCGAATCCGGTGACGATCTCGTCGAAGACGAGCAGGACGTCGTGGCGGTCGCAGACCTCGCGGACCCGGGCGAGGTAGTCGTCCGGCGCGATGGCCATGCCGCGCAGGTGGATGACGGGTTCCATGACGATCGCCGCGACCGAGTCGGGCCCCTCGGCCTCGATGGTCCGCTCGATCATGGACGCGGCGAGGGCCCCCGACTTCTCCGGGGGGACGTCCCAGAAGGACTCCAGGCAGTCCGGCGGCCACACGTGCACGATGCCCGGGAGGCCGGGGCCGAACCGGGTGACGTCGGGCCGTCCGGTCAGGGACAGGGAGCCGAAGGTGGCCCCGTGGTAGCCGTGGTAGTAGCTGAGGACCTTCACCTTGCCGGGGTTGCCGCGGGCCCGGTGGTGGAGCCTGGCCAGGCGCATCGCGGCCTCCACGGCCTCCGACCCGCCGTTGACGAGCTTGGCGGCCGTGATGCCGGGGGGCGCCAGGTCGACGAGGGCCCGCGCCAGTTCGAGGGCGGCGCGGTTGGTGCCGTGCAGGGGCGGGTTGAAGGGCAGGGTGCGCAACTGCCGGGTCACGGCGCCGACGATGGGCTCGCAGTCGTAGCCGAAGCAGGTCACGAAGACGCCGGAGAGCGCGTCGAGGTAGCTGCGGCCGGCCGCGTCGGAGAGGCGGATGCCCTTGGCGGACTCGAAGAGCAGGGACTCCGAGGAGTGCGGCACCTCGAAGCAGAAGGCCGACAGGTCGGCGGGCCAGGAGGAAGCGGCGTCCGATGGTGTGGTGGTGGTCGTCATGTACGGCTCCTTCGGGAGAGGGGACGGGGGTGCGCGGGCACGCCGGGGCGGCCCGGCGGGGGGCGGTGGTGGTTTCGGGGTGGCGGCGGAGGCGGTCAGCCGGCCGCGGCGGCGCTGAGCAGCCGGTGGACGGCGAGTCTTCGCGCCGGGGACAGCAGCTCGAAGTAGGCGAGCCACTGGGGGGTCAGGACGCCCCGGTCGAGGATGTCCTTGGCGATGTCCACGATGACCGGCAGCGAGTGCGCCATCAGGAGGGGCATGAGGAGCACCTCGTCCCCGGGCTTCAGCAGCCCGCGGCCGCGGCCGGTGCGCAGGAAGCGGGCGAGGACGTCACGGGCGGCGCCGGTGTCGGCGCCGCAGGCGAGGACCGCCGTGTCGGCGGTCCAGGCGAGGTCGAGGAGCCGGTCGGCCACCTGGAGGTTGTCGAAGTCGAGGACGGCCAGCACGCGGGCCGAGCCGTGCTCGGAGAGCAGGAAGTGGTGGACGTGCAGGTCCCCGTGGACGACGGAGGGACGGCCGGCGAGCGCCGGGAGCGGCCGGGAGAGGGACCTCAGCAGCGGGGCGGCAGTGGCGAGTTCGCGCAGGACGCGGGCCGCGGCACGGTGCCAGCGGTCCGCTCCGCGCTCGGCCCGGGGCAGCAGGCGCCGTTCGGCGTCCTGGAGGGCGGCCGGCCAGTGCTCCTCCTCCACCATGAGGGGCAGGTGTACGGTGGCCAGCTTGCCGGTCAGGTCCGCGGGGACGGTGTCCAGCGCGGCCCTCAGGGCCAGCCCGGCGGCGACGATGGCGTCGGCCTGCTCGCGGCCCCCGCTCGCCCGCGCCCCGGGGCTGTGGGGCGACAGCTCGCACAGGATCCCGTCGTGCCGGACCGCGGGCCGGCCGTCGGCGGCCGGGACGACGGGCAGGACGGGCACGCCCCGCCGGGAGCAGTGGGCGAGGACCCGGGCCTTGAGGGCGGGGAAGTTCCCCGGCCGGGCGGCCTCGGTGTTCAGCTGCACCTTGAGCACGTGGTCACCGCCGGGCCCCGCGACCCGCCACAGCCCCGCGGTGTGGCTGAGCGGGGCCGCGCCCCCGACGGTGAGCGGGACCGGTCCGGCGGCGCCCCACGCTTCGCCCCAGTGGGTGGCGAGGACATGGCGCACCCACTCCACCGTTCCGGCCGGGGCGGCAACGGTCATCGGCTTACCTTCCGTTCCCTTGATGCTCGCGGCGTCGACGCGCCGCACAACTTTCCTGGAGAACTGTCCTGGACGCGGCTAAGGCAGCCGTCACGATTCCCTCGCGCCCAACCGGAGCCCCGCTCAATCGGGTTGCGCCGAACCGGCCCACCCGTCCGGCCACCCGGGACCGAGACCGCGGACCGGGGCGCACCTCCCGGGCGGGCACGCACCTCCCGGGCCGGGCTTCCACACCCCGCAGTAGATGAAGTTTCAACTGCCAGTCCCGGCAGCCGAGTTGGCCGGATCCCGAGATGACCGGCGCGGCGCCCGCATGGCATGATCAACCTTCAGATTACTTACGAGTAACACCTGCTACCCCGATCTGAAGGTCACACCTACGTGCGCACGCTCACCCGACGCCTCCTGCTCCCCGGCCTGACCACCCTGGCGCTCGCCGCCACCGGCTGCTCCTCGACACCGCACACCGGCGCGGTCGCCGAGGCGGGAGGCTCCCCCACCACCGCGTCACAGGGCGACGGCACCCAGCAGCTGACCGTGGACGCCGCCCCGCAGGGGTCCGCCGCGCCGTCCGCCATCGCCCGCACCCGGACCGGCCAGACGCAGCCCGAGAAGTCCTCGCTGAAGGTCGCCTCCTACGACAAGGCCAGCGGACGGGCCGTCATATCCAAGGCCCCGCAGGGGCCCGGCGGTTCCCCCACCCACTCCCCCACACCCGACCAGCCCGTCGCCGTCGGCGACGTCATCGCCAGCGCCCCGGCGCCCGGCGCTCCGGACGGCCTGCTCGCGAAGGTCACCGAGGTCGTCAAGAAGACCGACAGCGGAACCGAGGTGAAGACCGCCTCCACGACCCTGGCCTCCGTCCTGAAGGACGACAAGGCCGACGGCAAGGTCCCGGTCGACCCCGCCTCCGTAGCCGTCGTGCCCCTGATGAAGGGCGTCACCGTCTCCTGGGCCAAGGGCGGCGGCCTGCGCTCCGGTCCCAACAGCGCCAAGCTGCCCCTCGGCAACCTCCGCCTCGACGTCAACGCCGCCGTCGACACCGCCGAGGGCGCCCCCGTCTCGGCCGGAGCCTCGGTGTCCGGCTTCGTCCAGCTGGCCCCCGAGGTGGAGTTCTCCTACGAGGGCACCAAGGGCGCCGGCGCCCTCCCGCACTCGGCCTTCCTCGGCATGAGCGGCGACTGGTCCTCCCAGTGGGAGCTCAAGGGCCGCGCCGCCGCGAGCACGGGAGCGCCCAAGCGCATCCCGTTCGCCAAGCTGCACAGCTCCCCCGTCATCCAGGTGGGCCCGGTGCCCGTCGTCGTCAACCTCGACCTCACCTGCTACATCCAGGTGGAGGCGGACGGCCGGGTCACCCTCGACGTCCGGCAGGACGTCAAGGGTGACTTCCGCGTCGGCGGGAACTACGCCACGGGCAAGGGCTGGACCCCGGTCAGCACGTCGGCCGTGCAGAGTTCCCCGGTGAAGGCCGAGGTCACCGCGGCCGGAAAGGTCAAGGCCGCGCTCGGCGCGGAGGCCTCCGTCGGCCTGTACGGGGTGGTGGGCGTCGGCGCCGACTTCGCCCCCTACCTGCGCGGCGAGGCCGACGCCAAGGCGAGCGCGTCCACGGACGGCAAGACCTCGGCGACCGCCTCCTGGGCGCTGCACGGCGGCTTCGACCTGAGCGGCCAGCTCCACCTCGGGCTGTCGCTGTTCGGCACGCCGGTCATGGACCGCCGCATCCCGCTGGGCACCCTCAACCGCGAGTGGCCCCTGGCGAGCGGACGGGCCAGCCTCTGACCGGACGCGGCCGCGTGGCCGGCCGCACCGGCGGGACCCCACCGGACGGGCGGGAAGGCGACTGCGCCTCCCGCCCGTCCGGCACGTCCGGCCCCGGGCGCCCCGTATGCC
>NZ_JBEXKC010000078.1:0-35014 GCF_040609475.1 Streptomyces sp. NPDC004667
CCTCGTCTACCCGGGGGACCGGGCGCCGATGTGGCTGCTCGTCGCCCTGTGCGTGGTGCTCGGCACCCGTACCGCCCCGCGCCCAGCGGCCCGTACGGCCCCACCCCCGGCGAACGGCGGCGCCCCGTGAGTCCGCTCGCGGCGTGGTCGCGGCGGCACCCCCGTGCCGCCGACCGGATCCGGATCCTGCTCCCCGTGCTCCTCCTCGGCCTCGTCGTCGTCGAGGGCCTCGTCCTCGACCGACAGCCCGCCTTCCCGCACGTCACCGTCTGGATCTCCGGCATCCTCGTCTGCCTCAGCGCCGCCCCCTGGCCCGGCCTCCCCCTCCTCGCCCGCGCCTGGTTCGCCGCCGCCACCACCTGGACCGCCACCCTCCTCCTGATCTTCGGCAACCCGCCCGACGTGGTCTGGGGCGCCGGCGAGGCCATCGCCCTGCTCGTCCTCCTGTCCCAGGTCCTGCTCCGCGCCCCCGCCCGCACCGCCGCCGTCCTCGGTCCCCTCCTCGGCCTCGGCTGCATGGCCGTACCCGTCCGCGACACCGACCCCGGCCGCTTCACCCTGCTCTTCTCCGTCCTCGCCGTCGTCGTCGGCGCCTACTCCCTCCTGCTGCGCCTCCAGGCCGTCCAGCGCGTACGCGAGCTGCGCGCCGTACGCACCGCCGAACGCCTGGAGCTCGCCCGCGAGCTCCACGACCTCGTCGCCCACCACGTCACCGGCATCGTCGTCGAGGCCCGCGCCGCCCGCTTCACCAAGGTCACCGCCGAACGCGCCGCCGAGATCTTCGGCCGCATCGAAACCGCCGGCGACGAGGCACTCGGCTCCATGCGCCGCCTCGTCACGATCCTGCGCCGCGAAGACGCCGCCGCCGCCCCCGCCGGCACCACCCCCGTCGCCGGCCTCGCCGACCTGCGCCGGCTCGCCGAACGATTCTCCACCACCGGCCCGCCCGTCGTCCTCTCCATCGAGGAGGGCCTCGACGACCGCCTCCCCGACCACGTCGCCGCCACCGCCCACCGCATCGTCCTCGAAGCCCTCACCAACGTCTCCAAGCACGCCGCCACCGCCACCGCCGTCCGCATCGGCCTGCGCACCGTCCCCACCGGCCTCGAAGTACGCGTCGCCGACGACGGCGGCCGCCCCGCCCGGCTCTCCGACGAGGCCCGCGGCGGCGGCTACGGCCTCGCCGGGATGGCCGAACGCGCCGAAGCCCTCGGCGGCTCCCTCACCGCCGGTCCCGCCCCCGAAGGCGGCTGGCTCGTCACCGCCGTCCTGCCGCTGTGAGGCCCTCGTCTCACGGACCGACTGGACGCGGTACCGGCCGCCGACGCCACGTATTCTCGGGAACCATGAACAACAGCGACATCGACGAGGTCGACGAGAACGTCAGCGCCGAACTGTCCCGACTGCGCGACAGCATCGACAACATCGACGCGGCCGTGGTCCACATGCTCGCCGAGCGCTTCAAGTGCACCCAGCAGGTCGGCCACCTCAAGGCCAAGCACCAGCTGCCCCCGGCCGACCCGGGCCGCGAGGCCAGCCAGATCGCCCGCCTGCGCCAGCTCGCCGAGAACGCCAAACTCGACCCGGCCTTCGCCGAGAAGCTCCTCAACTTCATCATCGCCGAGGTCATCCGCCACCACGAGACGATCGCCGCCGGCGAGGACCAGTAAGCGGAGCCCCCGCCCCCGGCGCCCCGGGCGCCAGGGGCACCGCCCGCCCCCTGGGCCGCGCCACGACCGTCAGGCAGCATGGGCCCCATGTCCGCACTGACGCGCAACGAAGCGCAGCTCCGAGCCCAGCTCCTCGACGTCCACCACTACGCCGTCACCCTCGACCTCACCACCGGCGAAGAGAACTTCGACTCCACCACCCTCATCAGGTTCACCGCCCGCACCAGTGGTGACACCTTCGTGGAACTGAAGCCCGACGAACTGCGCTCCGCCACGCTCGACGGCCACCCCCTCGACCCGGCCACCCTCGACGACGGCCGCCTCCCGCTCACCGGCCTCACCGAAGGCCCCCACGAGCTGCGCGTCGACACCCGCATGCGCTACTCCCACACCGGCGAGGGCCTGCACCGCTTCACCGACCCCGCGGACGGGGAGACGTACGTCTACTCCCAGATGTTCATGGACGACGTCCAGCGCGTCTTCGCCGCCTTCGACCAGCCCGACCTCAAGGCCGTCTTCGAGTTCACCGTCACCGCCCCCGCCCACTGGAGCGTCCTCGCCAACGGCATCACCACCCGCACCGGCGACCGCGACGGCGCCGGTACCTGGACCTCCGCCCCCACCCCCGTCATCTCCACCTACCTCGCCGCCGTCGCCGCCGGCCCCTGGCACAGCATCACCACCGAACACGCAGGCCTCCCCTTCGGCCTCCACTGCCGCCGCTCCCTCGCGCCCTTCCTCGACGCCGACGCCGACGAGATCCTCTCCGTCACCACCGCCTGCTTCGACCGCTACCACGAGAAGTTCACCGAGCCCTACCCCTTCGACTCCTACGACCAGGCCTTCGTCCCCGAGTTCAACGCGGGCGCCATGGAGAACCCCGGCCTCGTCACCTTCCGCGACGAATTCGTCTTCCGCTCCGCCGTCACCGACACCGAACGCCAGACCCGCGCCATGGTCATCGCCCACGAGATGGCCCACATGTGGTTCGGCGACCTCGTCACCCTCGCCTGGTTCGACGACATCTGGCTCAACGAGTCCTTCGCCGAATACATGGGCTACCAGACCCTCACCGAAGCCACCCGCTTCACCGACACCTGGACCGAATTCGGCGTCACCCGCAAGGCCTGGGGCTACGACGCCGACCAGCGCCCCTCCACCCACCCCGTCGCCCCCGGCCCCGACGACGTCCCCGACACCGCCTCCGCCCTCCTCAACTTCGACGGCATCTCCTACGCCAAGGGCGCCTCCGCCCTGCGCCAGCTCGTCGCCTGGCTCGGCGAGAAGGACTTCCTCGCCGGCATCAACACCCACTTCGCCCGCCACAAGTTCGCCAACGCCTCCCTCGCCGACTTCGTGGACTCCCTCGCCGCCCATACCGACCGCGACGTCCACGCCTGGGCCGAGATCTGGCTGCGCACCACCGGCGTCGACACCCTCACCCCCCACATCCAGGACGCCGGCACCGGCGAGGGACCCGCGGGCTGGACCCTCACCGTCGACCGCCACGGCAGCCGCCCCCACCGCATCACCGCCGGCACCTACACCCTCGCCCCCGACGGCCTCCTGGAACGCGCCGAACTCCTCGACCTCGACGTCCCCTCCGACGAGGTCCTCTCCGTCAGCGGCCCCCGCCCCGCCCTGCTCGTCCTCAACGACGGCGACCTCACCTTCGCCAAGGTCCGCCTCGACGGCACCTCCCTCGAAACCGCCCTGCGCGGCCTCTCCCGCATCCCCGACCCCCTCACCCGCACCGTCGTCTGGAACGCCCTGCGCGACATGGTCCGCGACGGCGAACTCGAACCCGAGGCCTACCTCGCCACCGCCGAGGCCCACCTCCCCGAGGAAACCGACCTCGCCGTCGTCCAGGGCGTCCTCACCTTCGCCCGCACCCACGTCGCCGACCAGTACACCGACCCCGACCGGCGCGGCGCCGCCCTCGCCACCCTCGGCTCCATCGCCCGCGCCCTCCTGCGCCGCACCGAGGACGGCAGCGACCCCGGCCTGCGCCTCGCCGCCGTACGCGCCCTCATCTCCTGCGCCACCCAGCCCGACACCATCGCCGCCTGGCTCGCCGACGGCACCATCGCCGGCGGCCCCGCCCTCGACCCCGAACTGCGCTGGAGCATCCTCGCCCGCCTCGCCGTCCTCGGAGCCGTCGACGAAGCCGCCGTCGACGCCGCCCTCGCCGCCGACCCCAGCGCCACCGGACAGGAAGGCGCCGCCCGCTGCCGCGCCGCCCTGCCCACCCCCGAAGCCAAGGCCGCCGCCTGGCAGCGCCTCTTCCACGACGACACCCTGTCCAACTACCTCTTCACCGCCACCGCCCAGGGCTTCTGGCAGCCCGAACAGGCCGACCTCGTACGCGAGTACGTCCCCCGCTTCTACCCCGACGCCGTCGCCCTCGCCGGCCGCCGCGGACCCGCCATCGGCCAGGCCGCCGGCCGCTGGGCCTTCCCCGCCCACGCCGTCGACCAGGCCAACCTCCAGGCCGGCCGCACCTGCCTGGAAGACCCCGCCATCCTGCCCCTGCTGCGCCGCCAGCTCGTCGACCGGCTCGACGACCTCGCCCGCGCCCTGCGGGTGCGCGGAGCCTGATCAGCGCAGACAGCCCACCACCCGCACCGACACCCGGGCCGTGGCCGTCAGGCCACTGTCCGGATCGGTGGCGGTGAACGTCAGCGGATACGTCCCGTCGGGCAGCAACGGCACCAGGAACGTGCCCGACGGGCCCGCCCCCAGCACCACCGGCCCGTCCGGCCCCGTCAGCCGCCAGTCCGTGTACTGCGGATCGCTCAGCGGCCGGTCCCCCGGCCGCGTCCGCGCCGTCCCCGCGAACACCTCCTCACAGCCGCGCCGCAACTGCCCGCCCGCACCCGGCCGCTGGATCGACACCACCGGCGGCTGCGGCTGCGCCGGGGGACCGGAGGAGGTACGGCCCGGCGTCCCCGGGACGCCCGTGCCGGAGGAACCGCCCGGCCCGTTCGGGGCGCCGGACGTACGGGAGGACGCGGACGGCACGGGGGAGCGGCCCGGAGCCGACGGGGTGCCCGTACTCGCGGACGCGCTCGGGGACACCCCGGGGGAGACCCCCGGGGACGCCCCCGGCGAGACCGTGACCGCCGTCGGCCCGGGCGGCACCACCGCCGCCGACGGCAGCTCCGGCCGTACGACCACCGGAGCCGACGCCCCCTTCGCCGGCGAGGTCGGCGCCCCCGGGATCGACCCGCACACCACGCCCGCCACCAGCGGCTGCCCCGCCGGCATCGCCGACGTCCGCAACTCCTGGTCGTCCGCACCGTGCGCCCGCGCGTCGAAGTACCCGTTGCCCGTCAACGTCTCCCGGTCACTGTGCTCGATCCACACCGAATCCCGGTACAGGGCCCCCGCCCGCTGCTGGTTGACCCCCGTGACGTGCCAGTCCTTCACCGTCCGGCCCGACGGCACGCCCGCCGCCACCGGAGCGTCCGCCGACGCGTACAGCCAGCCGTCCCCGAAGAACCGCTGCGGAGCCTCCAGCGCCCCCGACTCGTTGCCCGCCGGGAACCGGAAGCCCCCGCCCACCACCAGCCGCCCCTTCGGGCAGCGCACCACCGCCTCCGCGGCGCCACCCGCCGAAACCGGCACCTCCACGTTCGCCACCGACCAGTCGTTCACCTTCACGCACACCGGCCGCACCCCGACCGCGAAATTGGCCTGCGGCGGCTGCGGATCCACGATCCGCGTCCTGCGCACCACGTCCGTCGAGTCCGACATCGGGAACGAGCGACTGCTCAGCTCCGTCCCCGGATTCACCGACACCTCCCAGAACGCGGCGGTACCCGTACCCGCCCCCGGCATCAGCCGGTCCAGCGGCACCGGCGCCACCGTACGGTCGCCCAGGATCCGCCCCGCCCGGAACTCCGCCCCCACCATCGTGTAACCGCCGCCGCACGACGGCGTGGCCACCGCGTTCCCCGCCACCCCCGCCAACGGCCCGTCCGTCGTCAGATCGTGGATGTTCCCGTCGAAACGGGAATTCGGCACCTTGTTGCCACGGTCCCGGAACGCGTGCGCCCGCCACGTGAAGTCCAGCCCCGGCTCAAGCTCCGCCTTCGCGTTCACGCACAACGCGTACGAGGTCAACGTGGCCTGCGCCGACCCCGGATTGAACGCCGACGCCAGCCACGCCCCGCCGATGAAGTGACTGTTCGTCGCGAAGCCCGGCCCCGCGATCGCGTACCCCCCGCCGATCGCCGTCTCGTGCGCCAGACACCCCGCGACCGTCAACCGCTCCCCGCCCGCCGGCACCGCCACGGACGTGCTCCGCTCGACCACCGCCACCGCGTCCGGCCCCCGCGACACCCACCACACCCCCGCCCCGGCCGCCGCCGACACGACCAGCACCCCCGCGGCCACCACCCCCACCGTCTTGGCACCCACCGCGCCGCCCACCCTCGCGAACACCCCGGAACCCGCCATCGACCGCCTCCAGCCGCGCACTTGTGGGCCGTGGGCAATGTAATCCCGCCACGCCCCGCATCCCAGAGCCGCGCAACCCAAGACTTCCCCACCCCTACCCCCACCCCGCCCGGCCCCCGGCCTGGCCCCCACCGGCCGCGCCCCCCGAGCACCGCGGCCGCAGGCCCCGCCCCCCGGACGAGGGACGGCGGCCGGAAATCGACCCCCCGACACACCCCGGCGGTTACCCCATTCGGGTCTGATCGTTGTACCGGCCGGGTGTCCCGCCCAGCCTCGGCCACGCAGCGCCACGCCCCGCCCAGCCCCCGGAGGCCCCATGACCGTGCCCACGCCCGCGCCGACGCCTCCACTCGCGGGCGGCCGCCACGGCGCCGACGCGCTGCGACCCCTCCTCGACACCGCCCTCACCGCCCTGGCCACCGGCACGGAGGAACGCGGCGGACCCCTCCCCGCCGGCGGCCCCGAAGCCGTCGCCGCCCGCGTCGCCGCCGCACTGGGCGACGTACTCCCCGCCCACGGCACCGGCGACGACGAAGCACTGCGCACCCTCGTCCACACCCTCACCGCCGGCGCCGCCGACCCCGCCGACCCCCTGTGCGCCGCCCACCTGCACTGCCCCCCGCTCGCCGTCGCCGCCGTCGCCGACCTCGCCGCGAGCGTCCTCAACCCCTCCCTCGACTCCTGGGACCAGGCCCCCGCCGCCTCCGCCATCGAGGCCCACCTCACCCGCACCCTGGCCACCGAGCTCTACGGCACCCCCCGCGCCGACGCCCTCCTCACCACCGGCGGCACCGAAGCCAACCAACTCGCCCTCCTCCTCGCCCGCGAACGCCACGGCCCCCACCTGACCGTCCTGCACGGAGCCAACGCCCACCACTCCATCCCCCGCGCCGCCTGGCTCCTCGGCCTGCCCCCCGCCCGCGCCCTCCCCACCCCCCACGGCACCCTCGACCCCGCCACCCTCGCCGAAGCCCTCGCCCACACCCCCGGCCCCGTCCTCGTCACCGCCACCGCCGGCACCACCGACGCCGGACTCATCGACCCCCTCACCCCCCTCGCCGACCTCTGCGACCGCCACGGCGCCGACCTCCACATCGACGCCGCCTACGGCGGCACCCTCGCCCTCAGCCCCCGCCACCGCCACCTCCTCGACGGACTCACCCGCGCCCGCACCCTCACCCTCGACCTGCACAAACTCGGCTGGCAACCCGTCGCCGCCGGACTCCTCGCCGTCCGCGACACCACCGACCTGGCCCCCCTCGCCCACCAGGCCGACTACCTCAACGCCACCGACGACACCGACGCCGGCCTCCCCGACCTCCTCGGCCGCTCCCTGCGCACCACCCGCCGCCCCGACGCCTTCAAGATCGCCGTCACCCTGCGCTCACTCGGCCGCGACGGCCTCGCCCACCTCATCGACCTCACCCGCGCGGCAGCCCACCGGCTCGCCGACCTCCTCGACGCCCACCCCGGCTTCGAACTCCACGCACGCCCCACCCTCACCACGGTCCTCTTCCGACCCACCCCCACGGACGACGACCGGCTCGCCACCCTGCGCCGCACCCTCCTCCAGGACGGCACCGCCGTCCTCGGCCGCGCCACCGCCGACGGCCGCCTCTGGCTCAAGGCCACCCTCCTCAACCCCCACACCACGGCCAGGGACCTGGACACCCTCGTCGCCCTCCTGGAAGGCAGAACCCACCGATGACCGCCCAGCTCGATACCCCCCATGACCTCGTCGGAATCGGCATCGGCCCCTTCAACCTCTCCCTCGCCGCCCTCGCCCACGGCCTCCCCCAACAAGGCATCGGCACCCTCGCCACCGCCTTCTACGACCAGCGCCGCGACTTCCGCTGGCACCCCGGCCTCCTCATCGACGGCGCCACCCTCCAAGTCCCCTTCCTCGCCGACCTCGTCACCCTCGCCGACCCCACCAGCCCCTGGACCTTCCTCAACTACCTCAAGCACAAGGAACGGCTCTTCCCCTTCTACTTCGCCGAGCAGTTCCACATCCAACGCGCCGAATACGACGCCTACTGCCGCTGGGTCGCCGGCCGCCTCCCCGGACTCCACTTCGGCCACCAGGTCGACGCCGTCCGCTGGAACCCCGAACGCGACCTCTTCGAAGTCGACTACACCCAACTCGACACCGACGGAGAAGCCGAAGCCCTCGGCCGCACCTACACCCGCAACCTCGCCCTCGGCATCGGCACCGCCCCCTACGTCCCCGAACCCCTGCGTCCCCTCGCCGACGCCCCCACCGTCCCCGTCATCCACTCCGCCGACTACCTCGACAACCGGCAGCGGATCCTCGGGGCCGACCACGTCACCGTCATCGGCTCGGGCCAATCGGGCGCCGAAGTCTTCCTCGACCTCCTCCGCGCCCGCCCCCACGGCCGCGAACGCCTCACGTGGCTCGCCCGCACCCCCTCCTTCGCCCCCATGGAGTACTCGAAGCTCGGCCTCGAACACTTCACCCCCGACTACACCCGCTACTTCCACGCCCTCCCCGAACCCGTCCGCGACCGGCTCGTCCCCGCCCAATGGCAACTCCACAAGGGCATCGACGCCGCCACCATCGCCGCCATCCACGAAGAGCTCTACCGCCGCACCCTCCACGGCGGCTGGCCCGACGCCGTCCTCACCCCCGGAGTCAGCGTCCGCACCGCCGGCCGCGTCGCCACCACCAAGGTCGAGCTCCACATCGAGCACACCCAGCAGGGCACCCGCTCCCGCCTCACCACCGACGCCGTCGTCCTCGCCACCGGCTACCGCGAACGCCCCCTCACCAGCCTCCTCGCCGGACTCGACCCCTACCTCCGCACGGACGCCTCCGGCCGCCCCCGCATCGACGACCGCTACCGGATGGTCCTCGACCCCTCCGTCACCGGCAGCGTCTTCGTCCAGAACGGCGAACGCCACACCCACGGCGTCGGCGCCCCCGACCTCGGCCTCGCCGCCTGGCGCAGCGCCGCCATCCTCAACACCCTCACCGACAAGGAGCCCTACCCCCAGCCCCACCGCACCGCCTTCACCACCTTCGGCCTCGAACAGCGCGAACACACCCGCCCCCACCCCGCCGGCGAACTCCTCCCGCTCGTCGAACACCCGTAACAACGGACGGGGGGCCGGAGTCCGCCACCACGGACCCCGACCCCCGTCACCGACACCGGCCCCTAGAAGACCGGCACACCGGCCCGCGTCAGCCGCCAGTCCACCGACGCGAACGCCGACGGATCCACCGTCCCCTTCGCCTTCACCCACTGGATGATCGTGTTACGGATCTCCTCCGAGTTCGCCCACAACTGCTGGGCCTTCGGCACGTGCGGGAAGTTCCCGCCACCCGACGCCCGGTAGTTGTTCACCGCGAACACGAACCGCGCCGCCGGATCCACCGGCTTCCCCTGGAACGACAGCCCCACGATCCGCGACCCCACCGGCTGCGCGATGTCGATGTCGTACGTCAGCCCGTACACCGCGTCGTAGTTGTAGTCCGGCACGCTCTCCGAGTTCGTGATCTTCGCCGGGTCCACCACCCCACCCGGAGCGGTCTGCACGTAGTACCGCGCCGAATACTCCAGATAGTCCTTCAGCTGCGCACCCGTCAGCAGCCGCGCCTCCAGCGTGTTCTCGAACGGGTACAGCCCCGCCGCATCCTTGATCGTCACCTGGCCGGCCGGGACCGCCGCCGTCCGCGAGAAGCACGACGCCTGCGACAGCACCGGCAGCGCCGCCCACTCCGTACCGGCCAGCGCCCCCTTCACCGTCTCCGCCTGCACGTGGTTGATCAGATCGATGATCGGCACGTCCTTCACCGGACCCTCGGCCGAGGACATCGCCTGCGTCGACGTACCGATCACCTGGTTCACGTACGCCACCACCTTGCGGTGCTCGTCCGACAGCAGCCGCACGATCTTCGGATCCTCGACCGCCGTGTTCGAGTTCAGCACCTTCGCCGACACCTTCGCCACCGACCAGCGGCCCTTCTCCCACACCAGCTCGAAGTCGAACAGCGTCAGCCGCTGTCCCCACTTCAACGGCTCCGACAGCACCACGTCCTTGCCGGTCGCCTTGTTCTTCACCCGGTACTCCGGGATCTCCGTGTGCGCGTGACCCACCAGGATCGCGTCGATCCCCGGCACCTGCTCCGCCACCAGACCGGCCGCGTTCTCGATGTACGGCAGCTGGTCCCCGTACGAGGACGTACCGCTCGAACCCGAATGCGCCGACACGATCACCACGTCCGCACCCATCGAACGCAGCTTCGGCACGTACTTCGCCGCCTGCTCCTCCAGCCCCGGGAACGTCATCTTCCCCGCCACGTTCGCCTTGTCCCAGATCGCGATCCCCGGATTCGTCAGACCCAGCACCGCCACCTTCACGTCCCGCCCGTGCGGCGTCCGCAACCGGTGCATGCTGTACGGCGCGAACGCCGGCCGCAACGTCTTCGCGTCCAGCGCGTTCGCCCCCAGCAGCGGGAAGTCACACTGCTCCTCGAACTTCCGCAGCACCGGGATCCCGTAATTGAACTCGTGGTTCCCCAGCGCCGCCGCGTCGTACCCGATCGCGTTCATCGCCTGCGCCATCGGATGCACCGGACCACGACGCGCGGTGATCGGATCCACCTTCGCGTAGTAGTACGACAGCTGCGTCCCCTGGATCGTGTCACCCGCGTCGATCATCAGCGTGTTGCAGCGGCCCTTCTCGGACCGCACCTGGTTCACCAGCGTCGAGATCTTCGCCAGGCCCACGTCGTTGTGCGCCTTGTCGTCGAACTCCTTGTCCGTGAAGTAATCCCAGTTGAAGACGTTCCCGTGCAGGTCCGTCGTCCCCATCACCGTGAACGCGTACGTCCGCGGCCCCTTCGACGCCTGCTGCGCCCCCTGCGCCTGCTGCCCCTCCTGCGCGGAGGCCGGGGTGCTCGTGGCCCCCGCCAACGCGACGGCCGCACCGGTCGCGGCCGAAGCCCCCATGAACTTCCTGCGGTCGAACGCCATGCCATCTCCCCTTGTGAGGCGTGAACAACGCGCGTAGATCATGACCCACCGGTAACAACCAGCAACACCCCCGGCAGGTTTCGATCCGATGACCACACCCCCACGAATGACAGTGCGACAGTGAATCCATGACCCAGGACGCCACGCACCAGCCCTACGGAACCCCCGACACCCCCCGCGTCGCCGTCCGCGGCGAAGCCAGGCTCGAAGTCGACCCCGAAATCGCCCGCATCGGCATCACCGTCAGCGCCCGCGGCACCGACCGCCGCACCGCCCTCGACGACCTCACCCGCCGCAACAACACCGTCCTCGAACTCCTCAAGAGCTACGGCGAACCCGTCGAGAAGATCGAGACCGGCGCCTTCTCCATCACCCCCGAACTCACCCGACACGGCCGTGGCGAACGCATCCGCGCCTACCACGGCCGCGTCCACATCACCGCCGAACTGAACGACTTCACCACCCTCGGCGAACTCACCACCCGCCTCGCCGACCAGGAACTCACCCAGGTCGACGGCCCCTGGTGGGCCCTGCGCCCCACCTCGCCCGCCCACGGCGAAGCCCGCCGGCAAGCCGTCCTCGAAGCCGTCCAGCGCGCCCGCGAATACGCCCGGGCCCTCGGCGCGGACCTCGCCGCCCTCGTGGAGCTCGCCGACCTCGGAGCGGAGAACGCCGCCCCCGTCGCCATGGCCGCCCCCGGCGGCATGATGCGCGCCATGTCCTTCGGCGGCACCGAGGACGGCGGAGCCCCGCCCCTCGACCTCGAACCCCAGCGGCAGACCGTCTACGCCCAGGTGAACGCCCGCTTCACGATGACCCCGCCGCAACTCTGAAACCCGTACGAAACGCCGAACCGGTGCCCCGTCGGGGGTGCTCATCGGAGCACCCCCGCGCACATTCAACATTTGTCAACAACCTTTTGCCCAAAGGTTGTTGAGTAGACACCCGGAACCAATTTCCTACTGTCTGGTAGGGGCATACGCTCGACCCATGCGCCGAGCGAAAATCGTATGTACCCTGGGCCCCGCCACCGACTCATACGACCAGATCAAAGCCCTGGTCGAAGCCGGAATGGACATCGCCCGCCTCAACCTCAGCCACGGCACCTACGCCGAACACGAGGAGCGCTACCAGCGCGTACGCAAGGCCTCCGACGAGACCGGCCGCAGCGTCGGCATCCTCGCCGACCTTCAAGGCCCGAAGATCCGACTCGGCCGCTTCCGCGAAGGACCCGTACTCCTTGAACGCGGTGACGAATTCACCATCACCGTCGAACACCACGAAGGCGACCGCCACACCTGCGGCACCACCTACCCCGGCCTCGCGAACGACGTCACCCCCGGCGAACGCATCCTCGTCGACGACGGCCGCGTCACCCTCGAAGTCACCACCGTCGACGGCCCCCGCGTCCACACCCGCGTCATCGAAGGCGGCATGGTCTCCGACCACAAGGGACTCAACCTCCCCGGCGTCGCCGTCTCCGTCCCCGCCCTCTCCGACAAGGACATCGAAGACCTCCGCTGGGCCCTGCGCACCGGCGTCGACGTCATCGCCCTCTCCTTCGTCCGCAGCGGCCACGACATCGAAGACGTCCACGCCATCATGGACGAGGAAGACCGCCGCCTCCCCGTCATCGCCAAGATCGAAAAGCCCCAGGCCGTCGACAACATCGACGACATCGTCGCCGCCTTCGACGGCATCATGGTCGCCCGCGGCGACCTCGGCGTCGAAATGCCCCTCGAACAGGTCCCCATCGTCCAAAAGCGCGCCGTCAAACTCGCCAAGCGCAACGCCAAGCCGGTCATCGTCGCCACCCAGATGCTCGACTCGATGATCGAAAACTCCCGCCCCACCCGCGCCGAAGCCTCCGACGTCGCCAACGCCGTCATCGACGGCACCGACGCCGTCATGCTCTCCGGCGAAACCAGCGTCGGCAAACACCCCGTCGAAACGGTCCGCACCATGGCCCGCATCGTCGAAGCCGCCGAAGAGGACATCCTCGCCAAGGGCCTCCCGCCCCTCACCGACACCAACAAGCCCCGCACCCAAGGCGGAGCCGTCGCCCGCGCCGCAGCCGAAATGGGCGACTTCCTCGGCGCCAAATTCCTCGTCGCCTTCACCCAGAGCGGAGACACCGTCCGCCGGCTCTCCCGCTACCGCTCACCCATCCCCCTCCTCGCCTTCACCCCCGACCCCGCCACCCGCTCCCAGCTCAACCTCACCTGGGGCGTCGAAACCTTCCTCGGCCCCCACGTCGACTCCACCGACGCCATGGTCGCCCAGGTCGAGGAAGAACTCCTGCGCATCGGACGCTGCGTCCCCGGCGACATCGTCGTCATCACCGCCGGCTCCCCGCCCGGCGTCAGCGGCAAGACCAACCTCGTCCGCATCCACCACATCGGCGACGCCGTCCGCTAGGCCCCCTCGTCTCGGATCCTGCCGGGTCCGCACCGCCCGGCACGATCCGACACCGACGACCCCCGCCGCCCACCACCCCGACCCCGGACCGAGCCCCGGCCCGGCCGCCGGGTCAGGTGCGGCGGCGAAAGGCCGTCACACGGACGCCCACCGCCACCACGGCGAAGCCCCCCGCGATCACAAGGGTGGGAAGGGACCGGTCCAACCACCACGCCGCCGCCGACGCCACCAACCAACCCGCACACGCCCCCGACACCGCGAAGAGCAACAGGTCGAAGCCCCGCCCGAACGACCGCAACAACACAGCCTCCTGACGCGGCAGGGCGAGCCACGGCAGGACCAGAGCCAACGACGCCAGAAAGGCGACCAGACCCGGCTGCACCGGCTTCGGCACCGGAACCCGGTAACCCAGACTCTGGATCGCAGCGAGCGCCAACAGCAACGAACCCAGGACCGAAGTCTGACTGAGCGTCAACCGGTCACGCCGCGCCCGCACCAGCCGATCCGCCGCCGCAGACCCCCGCCGCGCCACCTCCTCGGCCCGCCGGTCCGCCAGCGCCAACGACTCACCCACCGTCCCGATCTGCGCCCGCGCCCACCGCACCAGCCTCAACTCCGGCCCCACCAGCCCGGAACTCTCCTCACCCAACAGGTGCAACGTCTCCTCGGCCCCCGAAAGATCCAGCTCACGCCGACGCAGACGCCGAGTCGCAGCCGCCGCCTCCTCGCGCACCACCTCCAGCGCACCCAGCGCACCCTCCAGACCCAGCAGCCGCGCCCCCGGAGCACCCACCCCCGCCACACCGCCGGCCGCCGCCGCCACCTCCTCCGCCGCCCGACCCACCCGCTCCGCGAGCTCCCACAACGCCGACCCCTCGGCCCGCAACTCCGCACACTGGTACCGGATCCGCGCAGCCACCACCAGGTACACCGTCGCCGGGGGCGCCCCCGCCTGCGTACCCTGCCACGACCACCTGCTCAGCTCGTCCGCATCCTCCTCGGCCGACACCGCCAACAGCCGCCGGTGCCCGGCACCCCAACCGGAGGGGACCGCCAGCTCCCACACCCGCACCCCACCCACGGCAACCGCCGCCCCCTCCGGCCCCGGGCCCGGAACCGCAGAACCCAGCCGACCCACGAGCACCTGCGGAGCGAGCGCCGCCACCGCCGCCGGCAGCTCCCCGAGCAACTGCTCGGCACTGCCCAACAGCCCCGGCACCGCCGCCCCCGGCCGTCCCACCGCGCCCCACCACCGCCCGGCGAGCCCCGCCCAGTCGTGACGGTCGTCATTGGGCGCCAGCAACACCGAGACCACGACCATGTCATGGACAGCACTCACCACGAGCATCTCGTACGCACCACCCGCCGACCGCTGCACCGCCGCCAACACCCGCGGCCGCGACTCCACCCCGCCGAAACCACCCCGACCCAGCGCAGGAAGCCGATCCGGCCAAGCACCCACCGCATCCACCATCCCCAACGACCGGGCCGCCTCCCACCACCTCCTCAACACGACCCCGGCCGCCGTACCCGCCACCAAGGCCGCATCGGTCAGGAACAGCCGCCCCACGAACGCCTGCCGCAGCACCACCGGAAACGGACCGGAACCACTCACGGCGCCCCCGGCGGACTCGGCGGCGCAGGAGGAGGACTGGCCAACGCCTCCTCCAGCCGGGCCAGCACGACCAACACCTCCTCCTTGCCCACGGACTCCGACTCGGCAGGCATCTCACCCCTCGCAAGGCGAGGACCAGCCAGAGCAGCCCGGCGATGCGCCTTGGCAAGAGCCACTGCATCCCCGGCCCACCAGGCACCCTCCAGCTCCCGCAACGCCTCCAACAGGCGAACCGAGGCACCGTCGTCCAGATTCCACTTGGTCCTGATCGTGACCAGCAGCTGCGAGACCCGCTCCCACTGCCCGGTGGATATGGCCACTCATCCTCCAACAAGCGTGTGCTGAACGTAGATTCGGCATGCCCGCGCAGACTCACGGATACGTTCACCCACGCGACGCGGGGATGCCTACCCGAACACCAACCGGGCAACCCCGCCCAGCTCCGGCGCGCACACCCGGCGCGCCCGACCAGCGACACACCGGCGGGGGCCCCATGACACAGGTGGACGCACTACTGGACCGCGCCCGGACCCTCTTCACCCTCTACGTGCGCGACGGCAACCCCAGGACATTCCGCCGAGCACGCCTCGCCGCCTTCACCGCCGAGGGAGCCACCCGCTTCAGCGGCATCCCGTCACAGCTCGCCGAAGCCCAATGGCTCTACGGACACGTCTGCCTCATCGGCAGCCAACGCGGCCACGCCAACGCAGACACCCTCGCCAAAGCCGAACAACGACTCCGCCAGGTCGTCGAAGGAACCGCCACCCCGGCACCCCTGCGATCAACCGCAGTCGACGCACTCGCCGGCGTACTGCTGGCCCGCCACGAACAAACAGGAAACCTCTCCCACCTCCGCGACATGCAGGCGATGATCACCCACGCGCTGGACACCCTCCCAGAGGGAGCGGACACCGACCGCGTCATGTTCCAATTCCACCTCGGCATCGCCGAGACCGCCCTCGCCCGGAGCACGAACGACGCCGCACTCGCCGCCGGCGCCACACGGCGCCTGCACCAAGCCCTGGCCCTGACACCCGAAGGAACCCCGGAACACACGGCGATGGCCGCCCAGGCCGCGAACGCCGCGAGCCTCGCCGCCCAACTACGAGGACTGGACCCCGGCGAGCGCGACACCATCGACACCCTCGTCGCGGACGCCCGCAAGGCCGTCGCCGCCGCAGAACGACTCGACCCCGACGACACCCTCGACGTCCTCGCACCCGGAGCCCCCTACCTGCACCTCTGCAACGCACTCTGCCAGCGCTTCGACGCCCACCGGGACCGCGAGGACCTAACCGAAGCAGAACAACAGATCAGCCACGCCCTGACCCTGGTACCCGAAGGAAACACCGCACGACCGACATACCTGATGACCCGCGGCAGCGTGGCCGTACGCCGCCACCTCAGCGTCGACGCACACACCCAAGGCTCACGCGAGGAAGCCGCAGCACACCTCGACCGAGCCACCGCAGACCTCCAGGAAGCCGTACGACTACTCCCCACCACCGCCCCCGAACGCCCGCAATACCTCGGAAGCCTCGCCCGCGTACACCAACTCCGCTACCAGCACGACCTGCTGCGCACCGACGACCTGCGCGAGGCGATCCGCTGGGCCGAAGCCGCGGTGGCCGAGTCCAACGGGACAGCCTCCGCAGTCCCCCTCCTGAACCTCTGCGTCGTCCGCGTACTGGCCTACCAGCAGGCCTTCCACCCGTTCACCAGGGCCGTGAGCCCGCCACCGACAGCGCTCGCCGACGCAGTCGAGAGCATCGCCCACGCCCTGCGCGAACTGCCCGACGACCATCCGGCCATCGCCAACATCCACCTGATCCGCGGCCAGCTGTTCGAGGAAGTATCACGGCGTGCCTCACACCAGGCCGATCTCGACACCGCGCTGGACGCCTACACCCTCGCCGCCCGGCACGCCACAGGCTCGCTCCTGATCCGCGGCACCGCGGCCGAAGCGGGCGGCCTCCTGGCCCACCGCCACGGCCACAGCAACACGGCCACCACCCTGCTCACCCTCGCCGTGGAACTGCTGGAAGCCATGACCGAACCCACACTCCTCGGCTGGCACAGCCGAGCCGACCACGTCGAACAATTCCACGGCCTGGCCGGCCAAGCCTGCGCCGCACACCTGGAGGCCGGACGCCCCGAAGACGCCCTGACCATCCTCGACCGAGGACGAAGCCTGCTGCTCGCCCCCGCCTGGGGCCTCGCCTCACGCGCCACAGGCCTCCCCGAAAAGGACCTGCGCCTGTACCGCGAAGCCATCTGGTCCTCCTTCCGCGCCGACCAGGCAGCCGAAGCCGAACAGGTCACCCTCACACCCCGGCCACTGGACCCACCACCATCCCCCCGACCGCCCCACGCACAACCCACCGAACCCACCGGGGCATACACGGACGCCCGCGAACACCGGCGCGCAGCAGGCCGGATCCTCACCGCCCACGGACCCCGACTCGCACCCGCCGACGTGGACATCAAAGCCCTCTCGTCCCACCTCGGCGCCAGCGCCGTCGTCGCCCTCAACATCACCACACTGCGCGCCGACGCACTCATCCTCACCTCAGCAGGCGTAGAAGCCCTCCCCCTGCCCCGCCTGACACCCGACGCCACCGAGACCTACGCCGCCCGCCTCCAGGCGGCCACCGCCGCCGGCGACGAGGACTCACTCGACACACTCGACGAGATCACCCGCCGACTCTGGGACGACCTCGCCGCACCCGTCCTCGAACACCTCGCCCCACTGAAGCCCGACCGCGTACGGTGGGTCCCCTCCGGCCCGCTCTGCCTGCTCCCGCTACACGCCGCCGGACACCACGACCCCACCCCGCACACGGGCACGACACCCGACACCGTCATCGACCGGGTCGTCTCCTCCTACTCGGCGACCCTGCGCGCACTCGCCCGGGACCTGACCCGCCCCACCGAACCGACCGGACCCGCCCTCCTCGTGGCACCCGGCACCGCAGGCCAGATGGGACCGGTATCCATCCCGGCACCCCTGTTCGACACGCCACAGGCACTACACCTCCCCGAGACACAGGCCGTGACCGACGCGGTACTCGCGGCACTCCCCGGACGAGCCGTGGTCCACTTCGCCTGCCACGGCACCTGCGACGCCTCCAACCCGGTGACCAGCGCCCTGCAACTCGCCGGCGGCGACTGGCTCCCGTTCGTCTCCGTGGCACGCACCGACCTCGGCGCGGCCCGGCTGGCGTTCCTCGCCGCCTGCGAAACCGCACTGTCCGGTGACCGGTTCGCCGACGAAGCCCTCAACATGGCCTCCGCCTTCCAGCTCGCCGGGTTCCCGCACGTCATCGGGACCCTGTGGCAGGTGTACGGGGAGGCCACCGACTCCGTCGCCCGGACCGTCTACGCGGAGATCGCCGACGGCGCTTCCCCCGCGCTCGCCCTCCACCGCGCCGTCCTCGAACTACGCGCCGCCCAAGCGGACTCGGGCGCGGACCTGGGCCCCCTGGCCTGGGCCCCCTTCCTCCACCTCGGCGTCTGACGGCCCGGACCGACCCACGGGCATCACCAGCCGAAGCGGCGGTCCACCACCGCCGCGAACTCCTCGAAGGTCAGCACCTCGTCCCCGTTCGCATCGGCCGCGTCGAACAACGCCGACGACGCGTCCGCGTCCCCGACCGCCCAGAACGGCAACTCCCCCCGAGCCGCCAACGTCGGCCCCTTGCTCCGCAACGCCGAGATCACCTCGGCCCGCGTGAGCTGCCCGTCGTGGTTGAGATCCAGCGCATCGAACAGCACCCGTGCCTTTTCGCTCATACTCCGACTCTAGGCGAGCCCGGGGTCAGTACTTAGGCCCGACGTGGGTGTCCATGAGGGCGACGGAATCCTTGCGGGCGATGGAGACGTTGGCGGCGTTCGCCTGCTTCCACTCGACCCCGAGCCGGTCCAGGGTGCGGGTCAGCAGGCCGGTGATGTCCGCCGACCGGTTGGTGAAGAAGTAGCGGGGATACTCGTACCGCTTGCCGTTGCGGACGGTCCAGTTCGTGATCCGGCATCCGTCGGAGTGGATCAGGCCCCGTACGAACGCCCAGGGGTGGGCGTCGACGATCTCCTGCTGCCAGCCTTCCAGGACGATCGGCCGCTCGTGCTTCTTGCCCGGCCCGTGCTGCGGGAACATGCAGGTCCAGTGCCGCCCGTAACTGGTGACGGCCACGCAGCCCTGCTTTTGCAGGACGTAGACCTTGTCGGACGGGCGGACCGCCAGGATCGCTGCCCTGCACTGTTCGATGAGTCCGGGCCAGGCGTCCGCGCAGGCGATGCGGAGGTACTGGCCGCCGCGCGGGTGGGGGCTGATGCAGCCGTCGCCGAGATAGAGGCCGAGAAGATAGGAATATGCGGCCAGGTCTGTCGGGCCCGTGCACGGCGTCGCCTGGTTGAGCCGGGGGAGAGGCTCGACGCGGAGGAGCCACGAGCGGACAGTGGCCCTGGATATCCCAGTCTGCTTGCTGACCGAGTTCAGGCTGCGTCCATCGGCAAGCAGGGCGAGAGCGTGTCGACGGGTGTCCATGTCGTACATGAGGCCGACGCTGCTGCGTAAAAATCGCTCACGCAGTGCATTCCCGTGTACCTCGCCGAAACGAGTGAAGGTCACGCGATTGTCGCGTGACCTTGGAAATTAAGGAAAGGTGCCCCAGGTGGGATTCGAACCCACACTGTCCGCTGTTTGAGAGCGGCCTCTCTGACCAGTTGGAGTACTGGGGCCTAAGAAACGAAGGATTGCGGGAACCCTGCGTGCCACCACCTTACAGGAGCTCGGTAGGCTCGGGGGAGCAGTAATGCCCCGCAAAGAGGAGCCCCCGTGACCGCCGAGCACGAGTCGACGCCCACGCCCGACGCCGACCAGTCGCACGTTCCGCCGCTGACGACCCGGGTCGTCATCGCCGAGGACGAGGCGCTCATCCGTCTCGATCTGAAAGAGATGCTCGAAGAGGAGGGGTACTCCGTCGTCGGTGAGGCCGGGGACGGGCAGACGGCCGTCGAGCTCGCGCGCGAGCACCGCCCCGACCTGGTGATCCTCGACGTGAAGATGCCCGTCCTCGACGGGATCTCCGCGGCCGAGAAGATCGCGGAGGAGTCCATCGCGCCCGTCCTGATGCTGACGGCGTTCTCGCAGCGCGACCTCGTCGAGCGGGCCCGGGACGCCGGGGCCATGGCGTACCTGGTCAAGCCGTTCAGCAAGAGCGACGTGGTCCCGGCCATCGAGATGGCCGTGTCCCGCTTCGCGGAGCTGAAGGCGCTGGAGAAGGAGGTCGCGGACCTCTCCGCCCGTCTGGAGACCCGGAAGCTGGTCGACCGGGCGAAGAGCATCCTGCAGACCCAGTACGGGCTGACCGAGCCGGCCGCGTTCCGGTGGATCCAGAAGACCTCCATGGACCGTCGCATGTCCATGCAGCAGGTCGCCGAGGCGGTCATCGAGGACGCCGAGGAGAAGAAGCAGAACGCCGCCAAGGAGTAACGGGGCGCGGCGTACGCGTGAGGCCCGTCTCCCCCCGAGGGGAGACGGGCCTCACGTGTGTGCGGGGGTGGCGGGGACTAGTCCTCGCCGAGGTAGGCCTTGCGGACGTCCTCGTTGACGAGGAGTTCGCGGCCGGGGCCGGACAGGACGATCTTGCCGATCTCCATGACGTGGCCCTGGTCGGCCAGCGAGAGCGCGGCCTGGGCGTTCTGCTCGACGAGCAGGATCGTGGTGCCGGCCGCCTTGAGTTCGGCGATCGTGGCCATGATCTTCTGCATCATGAGCGGCGAGAGGCCCATGGAGGGCTCGTCGAGCATGAGCAGCTTCGGGCGGCACATGAGCGCGCGGCCCATGGCGAGCATCTGCTGCTCGCCGCCCGAGAGGGTGCCGGCGGCCTGCTTGCGGCGCTCGCCCAGGATGGGGAAGAGCTCGTAGGCGCGGTCGATGTCCTGCTGGATGCCGACCTTGTCGTTCTTCAGGTACGCGCCGAGGAGGAGGTTGTCCTCGATCGTCATGCGCGGGAAGATGTGCCGGCCCTCGGGGGAGTGGGCGAGGCCGAGGGCGACGATGTCGTGCGCCTGGACCTTCTTGAGGGACTTGCCCTCGAACTTGATCTGGCCGCCGCGCGGTTTGATCAGGCCGGAGAGGGTGCGCAGGGTGGTCGTCTTGCCGGCGCCGTTCGTCCCGATGAGGGTGACGATCTCGCCTTCCTGGACGGTGAAGGAGATGCCCTTGACGGCCTCGATCTTGCCGTAGGCGACGCGGAGGTCTTCGACCTCGAGGAGGGCGGTCACTTGGCTTCTCCGTCCGTGCGGGTGGTGCGGTCGTGCTGCGCGGCTTCGGTCGCGGGGGCCGGGGTGTCGGCCTCCGTGGCGTCCGCTTCCGCGGCCTCGGGCTCGGTGGCCTCGGCGGCGGTGGCGTCGGCCTCCGCGGCCTCGGCCTCCGGCTCCGCGGCCTCGGCTGCGGCCTCCGGCTCCGCAGCGTCGGCCACGGCCTCCGGCTCAGCGGCCTCGGCCTCCGGCTCGGTGGCCTCGGCCTCGGGCTCCGTGGCCGCCGGCTCCGTGGCGGCGGCCTCGGCGGCTACGGCCTCCGCTGCCTCGACCTCCGCGGCCTCCTCGGCGCCGGGGGCGCCTTCGAAGGGCTCGCCGAGGTAGGCGGCGATGACGCGCTCGTCGCTCTGGACCTCGGTGGCGGTGCCTTCGATGAGCTTCTGGCCCTGGACGAGGCAGGCGACGCGGTCGCAGAGGTTGAAGATGAAGCGCATGTCGTGCTCGATGACGAGGACGGCGATGCCCTTGTCCCGGATGGCGAAGATGAGCTCTTCGGCGGCCCGGGTCTCCTGCGGGTTCATGCCGGCGGTGGGCTCGTCCAGGAGGATGAGGCCGGGGTCGCTGGCGAGGGCGCGGGCGATCTCCAGCTTGCGCTGCTCGCCGTAGGGGAGGTTGCGGGCGAGGTGGTCGGCCTTGTGGTCGAGGCCGATGAACTCCAGGAGTTCCATGGCCCGCTGGCGGCTGGCTTCTTCGGCGCGGCCGAAGCTGGGCAGGCGCAGGAGGGCGGACCAGAGGCCTTCCTTGGTGCGGGTGTGGCGTCCGACGAGGACGTTTTCCAGGACCGTCATGTTGTTGAAGAGACGGATGTTCTGGAAGGTGCGCGCGATGCCGGCGGCGGTGACCTTGTAGGACTTGGGGGGCAGGACCGTGCCCTTGTACCGGACTTCGCCCTCGGTGGGGATGTAGAGGCCGGTGAGGCAGTTGAAGAAGGTGGTCTTGCCGGCGCCGTTGGGGCCGATGAGGCCGACGATCTCGCCGCTGCGGACGGTCAGGTCGACGTTCTTGACGGCGGTGAGGCCGCCGAAGCGCATCGTGACGCCGCGGGCGTCGAGGACCGTCTCGGTGGTCGTCTCGGTCGTGGTGGTGGTCATGGATCAGGCCCCTGTCTTGCCGAGGACTGTGGGCGCTTCGAGGTCCTTGTGGAGTTCGAGCTGGTTGCGCCGGTTGGGGATGAGGCCTTCGGGGCGCAGACGCATCAGGATGACGAGTGCGATGCCGAAGACGAGGAGCTGGTACTCGCCCAGGAACTGGAGCTTGTTGGGGATCATGAAGAGGAGGGCGCCGCCGACGAGGGGGCCGGAGATGGTGCCCATGCCGCCGAGGACGACTGCCGCGAGGAGGAAGGCGGAGTTCGGGGGGACGGCGTTGGCGAAGACGTACTGGTCCGGGGTGACGGTGTAGTTCACGTGGGCCTGTACGGCTCCGGCGAGGCCGGCGAGGGTGGCGCCGAGGGCGAAGGCGATGAGCTTGACGCGGAAGCCGTTGATGCCCATGGCTTCGGCGGCGGTCTCGTCCTCGCGGATGGCGACCCAGGCGCGGCCGATGCGGGATTCGGCGCTGCGGCGGAAGACCATGATCACGATGAGGGTGACCAGGAGCATCAGCAGGAAGTAGTTGGCGAAGCGGCCGACGGTGAATCCGGCGATGCTGTGGCTGGCGCCGAAGTCGAAGCCGAAGAGGTCGACGTTGGGGATGCCGGCGATGCCGTTGGGGCCGTTGGTGAGGTCGGGGCCGGAGACGCCGTCGAGGTTGTTCATCGAGATGCGGAAGATCTCTCCGAAGCCCAGGGTGACGATGGCGAGGTAGTCGCCGCGCAGGCGCAGGGTCGGGGCGCCGATGAGGACGCCGAAGACCATGGAGGCGACGGCGCCGAGGAGGATGGCGGCCCAGAAGGGGAAGTGCACTCCGAAGGGGGAGTTGGGGGAGCCGGAGACCAGGGCCGCGGTGTAGGCGCCGACACCGAGGAAGGCGACGTAGCCGAGGTCGAGGAGGCCGGTGAGGCCGACGACGATGTTCAGGCCGAGGGCGACGGTGGCGAAGATGAGGATGTTGACGCCGAGGGTCGCGTACTGGTCGTCGGTCTGGGTGAGGGGGAAGGCGGCGGCCGCGACGAAGGCGCCGACGAGGGCGACGTTGCGGTGCTTGGTGGTGAGTGCGGTGAAGCGGGCCACCAGGCCGGCCTTGTTGAGGGCGGTGAAGCCGAAGCCGGCGAGGATCAGGAAGCCGATGAAGAGTTCCTGGTAGGGGGTGGTGACGCCGTAGGTGAAGACGCCGAGGCCGACGGCGAGGACGGCGGTGATGATGAGGATTTCGGCGTAGGCCGGGAGGGCGCGGGCCGGCTTGGCGGTGCCGCCGGCGTGGGCGGCCTTGGTGACGGCCCAGCTGTTGCCGATGTTGTGCTTGGTCTGCTCCCACCAGGAGTCTTCGGGGTCCGCCGGGTCGGTGGCGGGGCGCTCGAAGGGGAGGGAGCGGGCGCCGAGGTAGGCGGCGAGCGCGGTGACGAGCGCGACGAACGCGCCGGGCTCCAGGTTGACCAGGCCGCCGAGGGTGTTGCTGATCGCCCAGGCGGTGTAGGCCATGGTGAGCAGGGTGCCGAGGGCGGAGAGCTTGATCGCGGCGTCGGCTCCGGCGGGAGTGAGCCAGCTCAGGCCCTTGATGCCGTAGGAGGAGAGGCCGAAGAGGGTGGTGAGGGCGCCGCCGACGAGGACGAGCCACTGGAGGCCGCCGGGGTACCCGTAGACGGTGAGGTCACCGGGGAAGGCGGAGGTCCAGGTCCAGGCGAGGAAGCAGGAGATGACGGTGAGGAGGCCGCCGCCGACCGCGAGGGCGCGGGCGGTCTTCTCGGGGAAGACGATTCCCTTGCGGCCGGTCTTCGCGGTCTGCTGCGTGGTGTCCGTGGTGGTAGTCGTCATGGTTCTCACGCCCTGTCGGCCACGCGCTCGCCCAGCAGACCCTGGGGTCGGAAGAGGAGCACGAGGATGAGGAGTACGAACGCCCAGGTGTTGCCCCAGGACTGGCCGCCGAGCTGGCTCATGCCGGGGACGTCGGCGATGTAGGCGGTGGTGAGCGTCTCGGCGAGGCCGAGGACGATGCCGCCGATCATGGCGCCGTAGATGTTCCCGATGCCGCCGAGGACGGCGGCGGTGAAGGCCTTGAGGCCGAGGATGAAGCCCATGCGGTAGTTGACTTCGCCGTACTTGAGGCCGTAGGCGACGGCTCCGACGGCGGCGAAGGTGGCGCCGAGGGCGAAGGCGACCGTGATGATGCGGTCGGTGTTGATGCCCATGAGCTTCGCGGTGTCGGGGTCCTGGGCGGTTGCCTGCATGCCGCGGCCGGTGCGGGTCTTCTTGACGAAGAAGCCGAGGAAGGCCATGGAGACGGGGGCGGCGAGGAGGAGGAAGACGTCACCGGTCTGGATGGTGATGCTGCCGATGTGGAAGGGGCCGCCGGGGATTTCGGGGAAGACGACGGAGGACTTCGCGTCGGGGTACCAGGCCCATACCGCCTGCTGGAGGACGATGGAGAGTCCGATGGCGGTGATGAGTGGTGCGAGGCGGGGTGCGCTGCGCAGGGGGCGGTAGGCGAAGCGTTCCGCGCCGACGGCTATGAGGGTGGCGACGATGATGGCGCCTATGAGCATGAGGGGCAGGGCCACCCACATGGTGGTGCCGCCGGGGAGCATCAGCCAGACCGTGAGGGCTCCGAACCCGCCGGTCATGAAGATCTCGCCGTGGGCGAAGTTGATGAGCTGGACGATGCCATAGACCATCGTGTAGCCGATGGCGACGAGCCCGTACATGGATCCCAGTAGCAGGCCGTTGACCAGCTGTTGCGGCAGTTCGTGCACCGCAGGTCCTCCGAGTCTTTCGACGGATGTGACACCGCGCGGGGCGCAATGGTGCGCGCCCCGCGCGGCAAAGATGAGGGGTGAGGGGCTAGCGAGCTAGCGTGCTAGCCGTTGGAGGTCAGCCGCCGTAGGTGCCGGACTCGACGGACTTCCACTCGCCGCCGTCGACCTTGTAGACGGTGAGCTGCTTGTTGGTGGCGTCGCCGAACTCGTCGAAGGAGACCTTGCCGGTCACGCCTTCGAAGGAGACGCCCTGGACGGCTTCGAGGACCTTGGCGCGGGCGTCGGAGGGGAGCTTGCCGTTGTTGGCGTCGACGACCTTCTTGACGGCCTCGATGACGGCCCAGGCGGAGTCGTAGGAGTAGCCGCCGTAGGCCGCGAACGGGTCCTTGTAGCCGGCCTTGGTGTAGTTGGCCACGAACTCCTTGGCGGAGGGCAGGCTTTCGACCGGGGCGCCGACGGAGGTGGAGAAGTCGCCGGTGGCGGCGTCGCCCGCGAGCTCGACGAACTTCTTGTCGTAGATGCCGTCACCGCCGACGAGCGGGATGTTGGCGCCGGAGGCCTTGATCTGCTTGCTGAGCGGGCCGGCCGCGGGGTACTCGCCGCCGTAGTAGACGACGTCGGCGCCGGAGCTCTTGACCTGGGTCACGATCGCCGAGAAGTCCTTGGACTCGGGGTCGATGTGGCCTTCGCCGGCGACCTGGCCGCCGAGCTTGGTGAACTCGCCCTTGAAGGTTCCGGCGAGGCCGGCGCCGTAGGTCTTCTTGTCATCGATGATGAAGACCTTCTTCTTGCCCGCCTTGTTGAAGAGGTACTGCGCCGCGAACGGGCCCTGGATGGCGTCCGTGGTGGCGGTGCGGAAGTAGCTCTTGTAGGTGCGGACCTTCTGGCCTTCGGCCCACTTGGGGCCCTGGGTCAGGGACGGGCTGGTGTTGGCCGGGGAGATCTGGGCCAGCTTGGCGTCGTCGAAGACCTTCTGCATGGACTCGGAGACCGAGGAGTTCAGCGGGCCGACGACGCCGAGGACGTCCTTGTCGGCGGTGAGCTTGGTGGCGTTCTGCTGGCCGGAGGAGGCCTGCGCCTGGTCGTCGAGGGCCTGGATCTTGAAGGTGACGCCCTTGACGTACTTCTTCTCGTTGGCCTGCTTGGCGGCGAGGTCGGCGGAGTTCTTGATGCCGAGGCCCAGCGCGGAGAGGTCGCCCGTCAGGGGGGCGTCGACGCCGATGACGACCGTGGTGTTGCCACCGTCGCCGGCGGTGCTGCCGCTGTCGCGGGAGCCGCAGGCGGTGAGGGTGAGGGCGCCCGCGGCGAGGGCGGCGGTTACGGCGATGAGCTGACGATGACGCACGATCAGTCCTTTCCTGGCGCCGCGTCCCCCGTGGGACGCGTCGAGTCGAACGCGGGGAACCGAACTGAATCGAATCCGGCGGTCGCGGTAACTGGCGGTGACTCTAGGCGGCTCTTCGGGGGATATGGAGGGCTGAGGCCAATGATGTGACTCTCTTGTTATGCCACGGCGTAATACATAGC
Organism: Streptomyces sp. NPDC004667; assembly: GCF_040609475.1. NCBI lineage: Bacteria > Bacillati > Actinomycetota > Actinomycetes > Kitasatosporales > Streptomycetaceae > Streptomyces > Streptomyces sp. NPDC004667. The sequence goes on from NZ_JBEXKC010000078.1 coordinate 26,860, forward strand.
GGATCTGTGCGGGTGGAACGGGGGAATTCAGGCCGGTTCGTCGCGTCCGCATAGTGAGACGGGTGAGGACCATAGAGCGGTTTTAGTCCTGTCACGCCAGGACCCTGGGGGGTTTTGGTCATGACGGCGCAGGTGCGCCGTCATCTCGGCCTTCGGGACAGGCCCTGGTCAGCGCGACGGAAAGATCTCGCGCATATCGGTCACCGGGGATGTAACTGTGATCCTCTTTCTGGGCTCCATTACTCAGGGTCACTTCCAGGAATGGCATGCCGGAATTCCGTGCCACATGCACGCAGTCTTTCGCCTGAATCGTCAGGACGAGCTCGCGGACTTCTCCCGCCGCGACCGTGACCGGCAGCCGTGGCCGGATCATCACGCTCAGCGCCCCCGACGGCTGGCCGATCCGCTCCACCGTGACGGCCGGCCCGGACGAGGTCCGCACACGCACAGTGAACGCGAACGCGGTTCCGGCCGGGGCCGGATCCAGGGGTTCCCCGTACGTCAGGGACAGTGCCTGGGAGGGGGGAGGCGGCGCCACGGGCGGGGGTGGCACGGGCCGGGTCGCGTACCAGCGGGCGGTGCCCGCGGCCAGTACGGCAGCGGCTCCCAGCGCCACCAGGACCCGCCGGTGGCGCGTCGCGGCCGTCCGGGTGCGGTCGAGCCACCGGCTCGTGGGCGTACGGGGCCCCGGGCGCGGGCCCTCGCGGCCGCTGGTGCCCTCCCCGGGCTCCACGGGCCCGATGCCGCCGCTCACCGCCGGGGCCCGCGGGCCGGGGCGCCCGCGCGGGGGCGTTCGGCGCGGCCGGGGAAGGGGGCGGCCGGGAGGGCCGTCGGTGTGCGTTTTCGCGCGGTCGTGGCGCGCGGCGGCGCCGGTCGCGATCCCATGCGGGAACGCTAGACCGGCGCCGGTGGCGGCACAACTGCCCGTATCGGACCTGTTGTTAAGAGTCCGTGTCGCGCAGCAGGCAGGTGAGGCGGGCGGTGCAGACGCGGCGGTCCTGTTCGTCGGAGATGACGATCTCGTAGGTGGCGGTGGAGCGGCCCCGGTGGACGGGGGTGGCCACGCCGGTGACCAGGCCGGAGCGGGCGCCGCGGTGGTGGGTGCAGTTCAGGTCCACGCCGACGGCGACCTTCTTGATGCCGCCGTGCATCATCGCGCCGACGGAGCCGAGGGTCTCGGCCAGGACGGCGGAGGCGCCGCCGTGCAGGAGTCCGTAGGGCTGGGTGTTGCCCTCGACGGGCATGGTGGCGACGACCCGCTCGGCGGAGGCCTCCAGGATGCGGATGTCCATCCGGATCCCGAGGGCGCCCGCCGAGAACAGTGCGGGCAGGTCTATGCCCAGGGCCGCGTACTCGTCGAGGACTTCCTGCGGGAACTTCACGGCGTGCTGCTCGCCCATGGGTCTGCTCCGTTCGTCAACGATCGTTAACCGATGTGTGCGGTGCCGTTCTATCAGGCCGGTTCGAAGCGCACGACGACGGACTTGCTGGCGGGTGTGTTGCTGGTGTCGGCGGTGGAGTCGAGGGGGACCAGGACGTTGGTCTCGGGGTAGTAGGCGGCGGCGCAGCCCCGGGCGGTGGGGTAGTGCACGACGCGGAAGCCGGGGGCGCGGCGTTCGACGCCGTCGTTCCACTCGCTGACGAGGTCGGTGTAGGAGCCGTCGGGCAGGTTCAGCTCGGCGGCGTCGTCGGGGTGGACCATGACGACGCGGCGGCCGCCGGTGATGCCGCGGTAGCGGTCGTCGAGGCCGTAGATGGTGGTGTTGTACTGGTCGTGGCTGCGCAGGGTCTGCAGGAGCAGGCGGCCGGCGGGGACGCGCGGGTACTCGACGGGGGCGGCGGTGAAGTTGGCCTTGCCGGTCTTGGTGGGGAAGCGGCGTTCGTCGCGGGGGGCGTGCGGCAGCCGGAAGCCGCCGGGGTGGGCGACGCGGGCGTTGAAGTCCTCGAAGCCGGGGATGACGCGGGCGATGCGGTCGCGGATGGCGGCGTAGTCGCGTTCGAACTCCTCCCAGGGGGTGGCGGAGGCGTCGCCGAGGACGGCGCGGGCCATGCGGGCGACGATGGCCGGCTCGGAGAGCAGCTGCGGGGAGGCGGGGGCGAGGTTGCCCCGGGAGGCGTGGACCATGCCCATGGAGTCCTCGACGGTGACGAACTGCTTGCCGGTGGCCTGGACGTCCTTGTCGGTGCGGCCGAGGGTGGGCAGGATCAGGGCGCGCCGGCCGGTGACCGCGTGGGAGCGGTTGAGCTTGGTGGAGACGTGGACGGTGAGGGAGGCGCGGCGGACGGCGGCCTCGGTGACGTCGGTGTCGGGGGTGGCGCCGACGAAGTTGCCGCCCATGGCGAAGAAGACCTTGGCCTCGCCGTCGCGCAGGGCCTGGATGGAGCGGACGACGTCGAAGCCGTGGGCGCGCGGCGAGGTGATGGCGAATTCGCGGTCGAGGGCGTCGAGGAAGGCGGGTGCGGGGCGTTCGAAGATCCCCATGGTGCGGTCGCCCTGGACGTTGGAGTGGCCGCGGACGGGGCAGACGCCGGCGCCGGGGCGGCCGATGTCGCCGCGGAGCAGGAGGAGGTTGACGACCTCGCGGATGGTGGCGACGGCGTGCTTGTGCTGGGTGAGGCCCATGGCCCAGCAGACGATGGTGCGCCGGGAGGCCAGGATCATGTCCAGGGCGCGTTCGATCTCGGGGCGGGTGAGGCCGGTGGCGGTGAGGGTCTCGTCCCAGTCGGCCTTGCGGGCGGCGGTGGCGAGTTCCTCGTAGCCGTGGGTGTGCTCGGCGATGAAGGCCTCGTCGGTGGCGCCCTCGGTCTCTATGACGAGCCTGTTGAGGAGCCGGAAGAGGGCCTGGTCCCCGCCGATGCGGATCTGGAGGAAGAGGTCGGTCAGGGCGGTGCCCTTGAGCATGCCGAGGGGGTTCTGGGGGTTCTTGAACCGTTCGGTGCCGGCCTCGGGCAGCGGGTTCACCGAGATGATCTTCGCGCCGGCGGTCTTGGCCTTCTCCAGGGCGGAGAGCATGCGCGGGTGGTTGGTGCCCGGGTTCTGTCCGGCGACGATGATCAGTTCGGCCTGGTGGAGGTCTTCGAGGGAGACGCTGCCCTTGCCGATGCCGATGGTCTCGTTCAGGGCGGAGCCGGAGGACTCGTGGCACATGTTCGAGCAGTCCGGCAGGTTGTTGGTGCCGAACTCGCGGGCGAAGAGCTGGAAGAGGAACGCCGCCTCGTTGCTGGTGCGGCCGGAGGTGTAGAAGACGGCCTCGTCGGGGGAGGACAGGGCGCGCAGTTCCTCGGCGATGACCTCGAAGGCCCGCTCCCAGCTCACCGGCTCGTAGCGGTCGCCGCCTTCGGGGAGGTACATCGGTTCGGTGATGCGGCCCTGCTGGCCCAGCCAGTACCCGGAGCGCGTCGCGAGGTCGGCGAGGGGGTGCTCGGCGAAGAACGCCGGGGTGACCCGGCGCAGCGTGGCCTCCTCGGCCACGGCCTTGGCGCCGTTCTCGCAGAACTCGGCGGTGTGCCGCTTGTCACCTTCGGGCCAGGCGCAGCCGGGGCAGTCGAAGCCGTCCTTCTGGTTGACCTTGAGGAGGGTGCGGGCGGTGCGGGCCAGGCCCATCTGCGCGTGCGCGATCTTGAGGGTGTGGCCGATCGCCGGGAGGCCGGCGGCCGCGTGCTGGGGCGGGGTGACCTGGGGTGCGTCCTGCACGGGGTCGCCTGTGGGCGGCTTGGTCGCCATCGCGCTCTCCTTCGAGCGTACGTACGGGTGCAGCACGTGCTGCCGCATCGCCAGATCCTTGCACGGCCGCGGGGGGAGGGGGAGGGCGGACCGGTGCTCCCCGCCGCCGGGACGGGTGCGCCGGGGGCGCCCGGTGGGGCGGGTACGCCCGGGGAGGAGGGGGTGACGCCCCGGCCGCCCGCGGGTCGGCCGCGGGACTCCCGGGGTGCGCCGCGCGGGTCCGTCGGGGCGGGGTCCCGCACCGGGCCTGTGGGCAGGAGCCACGGGCGGGTCCGTCGGGCCGGAGCCCGGGCCGGGCCTGTGGACAGGGCCTGTGGGCCGGGGTCCTGTGCCGGGTCCCCGGGCCGGCGCCCCTGGGCACTCGCCCGCCGGCCCGGGTTGGGCCGCCGGGGTGGGCCGCCGGAGTGGGTCCCGGGGGCGGTGCCCCGGGGCGGAGGCCGCGGACGGCGTCCGCGCCGGGAATGTCGGTGGGGAGCCATAGGATCGGGGCGTGGCAGATTCAGCATCGAAGAAGACCGACCAGCCGACCGCAGCGGACCGCCCCCGCCTGATGCTCATGGACGGGCACTCCCTGGCGTACCGGGCGTTCTTCGCGCTGCCCGCGGAGAACTTCACGACCGCGACGGGCCAGCCGACCAACGCCATCTACGGCTTCGCGTCGATGCTGGCGAACACGCTGCGCGACGAGGCGCCCACGCACTTCGCGGTGGCGTTCGACGTGTCCCGCAAGACGTGGCGCTCGACGGAGTTCCCCGAGTACAAGGCGAACCGTTCCAAGACCCCCGACGAGTTCAAGGGGCAGGTCGAGCTGATCGGCGAGCTGCTCGACGCGATGAAGGTGCCGCGGTTCGCGGTCGACGGCTTCGAGGCCGACGACGTGATCGCCACGCTCGCGACCCAGGCCGAGGCCGCGGGCTTCGACGTGCTGATCGTCACCGGCGACCGGGACTCCTTCCAGCTGGTGTCCGAGCGCACCACCGTGCTCTACCCGACCAAGGGCGTCTCCGAACTGACCCGCTTCACCCCGGAGAAGGTCGAGGAGAAGTACGGCCTCACCCCGCAGCAGTACCCGGACTTCGCGGCGCTGCGCGGCGACCCGTCCGACAACCTGCCCGGCATCCCGGGCGTCGGCGAGAAGACCGCCGCGAAGTGGATCACCCAGTTCGGGTCGTTCGCGGAGCTGGTGGAGCGCGCCGACGAGGTCAAGGGCAAGGCCGGGCAGAACTTCCGGGACCACCTGGAGGCCGTGAAGCTCAACCGGGTCCTGACCGAGATGGTCAAGGACGTGGAGCTGCCCCAGACCCCCGTCGACCTGGAGCGCGCCCCCTACGACCGGTCCGCGGTCACCGGGGTGCTGGACGTGCTGGAGATCCGCAACGCCTCGCTGCGCGAGCGGCTGCTGGCCGTGGACCCGGGCGCGGCCGAGGAGGAGGCCCCCGCTCCGGCGGCCGGCGTCGAGCTGGACGCGTCCGTGCTGGGCGCCGGCGAGCTCGCGCCGTGGCTCGCGGCCCACGCGGAGGGCCCCCTCGGCGTCTCCACCGTCGACAGCTGGGGCCTGGGCCAGGGCAACGTCTCCGAGATCGCGCTGGCCGCGGCCGGCGGGGCGGCGGCCTGGTTCGACCCGTCCGCCCTGGACGAGGCCGACGAGAAGGCCTTCGCCGCCTGGGCCGCCGACGCGGACCGCGCCAAGGTCGTGCACAACGCCAAGGGCCTGATGCGGGTCTTCCCGGAGCACGGCTGGACCCTGGCCGGCGTCACCATGGACACCGCGCTCGCCGCGTACCTGGTCAAGCCGGGCCGGCGGTCCTTCGCGCTGGACGTGCTGTCCGTCGAGTACCTGGGCCGCGAGCTCCAGCCCCCGGCCGCCGACGGCCAGCTGGCCTTCGGCGCCGACGAGACCGCCGAGGCCGACGCCCTGATGGCGCAGGCCCGCGCCGTCCTCGACCTCGGTGACGCCTTCACCGCGAAGCTGCCCGAGGTCGGCGCCGTCGAGCTGCTCCACGAGATGGAGCTGCCCACCTCGGAGCTGCTGGCCCGGCTGGAGCGGGCGGGCATCGCCGCCGACCGCGACCACCTGGAGGGCATGGAGCAGCAGTTCGCCGCGGCCGTGCAGCAGGCGGTGAAGGAGGCGCACGCGACGGTGGGTCACGAGTTCAACCTCGGCTCGCCCAAGCAGCTCCAGGAGGTGTTCTTCGGCGAGCTGGACCTGCCGAAGACGAAGAAGACGAAGACCGGCTACACCACGGACGCGGACGCGCTCGCCTGGCTGGCCACCCAGACCGACCACGAACTCCCGGTGATCATGCTCCGGCACCGGGAGCAGGCCAAGCTGCGCGTCACCGTGGAGGGCCTGGTCAAGGCGATCGCCGCCGACGGCCGGGTGCACACCAGCTTCAGCCAGACCGTCGCCGCGACCGGCCGGCTCTCCTCCACCGACCCCAACCTGCAGAACGTGCCGGTGCGCACCGACGAGGGCCGCGCCATCCGCCGCGGCTTCGTCGTCGGCGAGGGCTACGAGTCCCTGATGACGGCCGACTACAGCCAGATCGAGCTGCGCGTCATGGCCCACCTCTCCGAGGACGAGGGCCTCATCGAGGCGTTCCTGTCCGGCGAGGACCTGCACACCACCGTCGCCTCCCAGGTGTTCGGGGTGGAGCGCTCCGCCGTCGACGCCGAGATGCGCCGCAAGATCAAGGCCATGTCCTACGGTCTGGCGTACGGGCTGTCCGCCTTCGGTCTCGCCCAGCAGCTGAACATCGAGCCCGCCGAGGCGCGCGGTCTGATGGACACCTTCTTCGAGCGGTTCGGCGGAGTGCGCGACTACCTCCAGCGCGTGGTGGACGAGGCCCGGGCGACCGGGTACACGGCGACCGTGTTCGGGCGCCGCCGCTACCTGCCCGACCTCAACAGCGACAACCGCCAGCGCCGCGAGGCCGCCGAGCGGATGGCGCTCAACGCCCCCATCCAGGGCACCGCCGCCGACATCGTCAAGGTCGCCATGCTGCGCGTGGACAAGGCCCTCGCCGAGGCCGGGCTGACCTCGCGGATGCTGCTCCAGGTCCACGACGAAATCGTGCTGGAGATCGCCCCCGGCGAGCGCGAGCGGGTCGAGGAGCTGGTGCGCCGCGAGATGGCCGCCGCCGTCGAACTGCGGGCCCCGCTCGACGTGTCCGTGGGCGTCGGCGCGGACTGGGAGTCCGCCGCGCACTGACCCCGTCGTGGCCGCGTCGGCGCCCGTCCCCGCCTGGTCCGTCTAGGCGGTGGGGACGGGCGTCCGCGCGTCCGGGCCGGTGCGGTCGCCGTCCTCCCGGCCGCGGTCGCGGCGTTGCAGGAGGCGGACGAGGATCCCGTAGAGCAGCAGTCCGACGGCGAGGCCGCCGCCCGCGCCGAAGCAGACGGTCGGGATGATGTCGAGCGGGCTGCGGATCCGGTCGAAGAACGTGAAGAAGCGCAGCACCCGCAGCGTGACCCCCGCCGCCACGCACACGGCCACCAGCGCGGACGCCCACAGCGTCACCGCGCGGCCGAGCACCGGCACCGCCGCAGGCGCGGGCGCGGCCGGCAGCCGGCGCAGCGCGGTCGCGGTGAACCGGAGCAGGACGCCGGCGGCGATCGCCGAAGTGCCGTACTGGACGAAGGAGTAGAGGGGCAGGCCGAAGGCGAAGGGTTCGCCCAGCCTGGGCAGCGCGTTCGTCCCCCAGCGGTCCGGGTGCGTGAAGCTGTCCCACACCACGTGGGTGAGCGAGCCGGTCACCGCCGACAGGTAGAACCACAGGGCCAGCGCGGCCGGCCGGCGCTCCCGCCAGGACGCGCCGCGTACGAACGCGTACGCCCTGCCCCGCCAGGCCCGCGGCAGCAGAGCGATCAGCGGCTCGCGCAGCAGGAGCCAGTACCCGGCGAGGAGGGCCGTCAGGGCGGCGTCCACGGTGAGTACGCCCGGCAGGGAATGAGCGAAGGTGCCGTAGCCCATGAGGCCCTGGACGACGGCGTCCGCGAAGAAGAAGGTGTCCGGCGCGAAGGACCCCAGCACCAGGGCGGAGGCGACGAGCGGCCCCCGGGCCCGTCCGGTCCGTCGGATGGCCGGAAGTACTGCGGCCGCATGGCTGAGAGTGAACGGCATGACGCTTCTCCAGGGTCCTGTGCGTCGGGACAGTATGCGTGACCTGCGCAGGGACGTGGGGATCCGGTGAAATTCCGGGCCGCATTGCGTGCCGTGTGAAGGGAGGTGACGTAGGGTCACGCGGACGTCTAGGGGAGGGGTCCCGCTCATGTCGGCACGAATAGTCGGACGCGGCCTGCGCAGGGGCGCGGCCGCCGCTCTGGTCTCGGCACTGGTCGCCGCCGCGATGACGGCCTCGCAGGGCCCGGCCGCCGGGCTCGCGGACCGGCCGGCCGCAGCCGCGGAGGCGGCCGGCGCGCAGCCCGTCCCGG
>NZ_JBEXKC010000079.1:0-34756 GCF_040609475.1 Streptomyces sp. NPDC004667
GGCGCGGTCAGTCCCGGCACGGGCTGCCAGCCGCCGCGCGGCGGGAGCACCCCGGCCCAGGGCGGGCCGGTGACGGGTCCGGGGACGACCAGCCCGGCGCCGGTCTCGTCGACCGCCTCCAGCAGCTCGCCGACGGACACGGTCACGTCCAGCGGGGTGGCGAGGGGCGCGGCGAGCCGCGCCGTGCGGACGGCCAGCACGTCGAAGGACGGCGGCCGCCCGAAGACGGCGAGCGCGCCGCCGCCGGCCCGCGCCTGGAGGCGCACGGCGGCGGCGCGGTCGTAGTGCACCAGCCGGCCCAGGAAGGCGGCGAGGTCCGCCGCCTCCCCGGAGTCGGCGAAGTGCAGCTGCTCGGTCATGCCGCGAGGCGCCCTTCGGCCGCCGCGGGCGCGTCGAGGTACTGCTCCAGGAAGTGCCGTTCCTCGGCCGTAATGCGGCGGGGCCGCCCCTCGGCGAGGTTGTACGGCACGACCACGGTCTCGGCCCGGACGTACACCGTCTCGGGGGCGTCGGCCGTCGCCTCGTCCTTCACCTCGTAGCGGATGGTCAGGGACGCGGCGCCTATCCGGGTCACCCAGGACTCGATGAGCACCGGCTCGTGCCGGTGCACGAGGGGCAGCTTGTAGTCGATCTCGTGACGGGCCACGACGGAGCCGCCCGTGAACGAGTCGCTGCCCTCCCCCGGCGCCAGGCGGAACATGAAGTCGATGCGCGCCTCCTCCAGGTAGCGGAGGAAGACCACGTTGTTGACGTGCCCGAAGGCATCCATGTCCGCCCAGCGGAGGGGGCACCGGTAGTGGTGTCTGGCCATGGTCTCGGCCTAACCCCGGGTGAGCTTCTTGTAGGTGGCGCGGTGCGGGCGCGTGGCGTCCGGGCCGAGCCGCTCGACCTTGTTCTTCTCGTAGGACTCGAAGTTGCCCTCGAACCAGAACCACTTCGAGTCGCCCTCGTACGCCAGGATGTGCGTGGCGACGCGGTCCAGGAACCAGCGGTCGTGGGAGACGACCACGGCCGCACCGGGGAACTCCAGCAGCGCGTTCTCCAGGGAGCCCAGGGTCTCGACGTCGAGGTCGTTGGTGGGCTCGTCGAGGAGCAGCAGGTTGCCGCCCTGCTTGAGGGTCAGCGCGAGGTTCAGGCGGTTGCGCTCACCGCCGGAGAGCACGCCGGCCGGCTTCTGCTGGTCCGGGCCCTTGAAGCCGAAGGCGCTGACGTAGGCGCGGGACGGCATCTCGACCTGGCCGACGTTGATGTAGTCCAGCTCGTCCGACACGACCGCCCAGAGGGACTTCTTGGGGTCGATGTTGGCGCGGCCCTGGTCCACGTACGAGATCTTGACGGTCTCGCCGACCTTGATCTCGCCGGAGTCCGGCGTCTCCAGGCCCTGGATCATCTTGAAGAGCGTGGTCTTGCCGGCGCCGTTCGGGCCGATGATGCCGACGATGCCGTTGCGCGGCAGCGTGAAGGACAGGTCGTCGATGAGGACCTTGTCACCGAACGCCTTGGAGAGGTTGTTGACCTCGACCACGATCGAGCCCAGACGCGGGCCCGGCGGGATCTGGATCTCCTCGAAGTCCAGCTTGCGCATCTTGTCGGCCTCGGCCGCCATCTCCTCGTAGCGAGCGAGACGGGCCTTGGACTTCGCCTGGCGGCCCTTGGCGTTGGAGCGGACCCACTCCAGCTCTTCCTTGAGGCGCTTGGCGCGCTTCTCGTCCTTCTTGCCCTCGACCTTGAGGCGCTCGGCCTTCTTCTCCAGGTAGGTGGAGTAGTTGCCCTCGTAGGGGTGCGCGCGGCCGCGGTCGAGTTCGAGGATCCACTCGGCGACGTTGTCGAGGAAGTAGCGGTCGTGGGTCACGGCCACGACGGCGCCCTTGTACTGGGCGAGGTGCTGCTCCAGCCAGTTCACGGACTCGGCGTCGAGGTGGTTGGTGGGCTCGTCGAGGAGCAGCAGGTCGGGGGCCTCCAGCAGCAGCTTGCAGAGGGCCACGCGGCGCTTCTCACCACCGGAGAGGTTGGTGACGGGCCAGTCGCCGGGCGGGCAGCCCAGGGCGTCCATGGCCTGCTCCAGCTGGGCGTCGAGGTCCCACGCGTTGGCGTGGTCCAGGTCGTCCTGGAGCTTGCCCATCTCTTCCATCAGCTCATCGGTGTAGTTCGTCGCCATTTCCTCGGCGATCGCGTTGAACCGGTTGAGCTTCTGCTTGATCGGGCCGACGCCGTCCTCGACGTTCTCCAGGACGGTCTTGCTCTCGTCGAGCTTGGGCTCCTGCATCAGGATGCCGACGGAGTAACCGGGCGACAGGAAGGCGTCACCGTTGGACGGCTGCTCGATGCCCGCCATGATCTTCAGGACGGTGGACTTGCCGGCGCCGTTCGGGCCGACGACGCCGATCTTCGCCCCCGGCAGGAAGTTCAGGAAGACGTCGTCGAGGATCACCTTGTCACCGTGCGCCTTGCGCGTCTTGCGCATGGTGTAGATGTACTCAGCCAAGAGAAACCGTCCGGCAGATCGATGGTGGGCAGATACACCCCATACTGCCGTACGTCCATCCCCCGGGGGAAACGCGTATGGTCAGCGGCCTACGAGCCCGGCCACCGTCCGTGACCGCGGTCCAACGGTCCGAAGGCGTGCGGTCGCCGCCCGGCGCCGGGGGGACGGGGAGACGGGGAAGCATGGACAACGCGTTACTGGCGCTCGCCAGCGCGATCGTGGCGGTGACGGGCACCCTGCTCGCGCCGGTCCTGTCGCAGCGGATCACGGCCCGGGTCCAGGCCGATCAGTTCGACCGCCAGGAACGGCTGGCGCGGGCCCAGTGGCAGCGGGAGCGGCGGGTGGCCGAGCGGGAGAGGCGGCGCGACTGCTACGTGCACGCCAACGCCGGGTACCGCCGCTACCGGGTCGAGCTGATGAACCACCTGTGGGCCGTGCACCGGGACGAGGTCACGGACGAGGGGCGCAGCGCCCTCCAGGAGGCCAGGCACGCCATGCACTCCGCCTTCGCGGAGGCCCAGATGATCGCCTCCGACGCGGTCATGGCGGAGCTGGACGCCCTGACCCGGGAGCTGGCGGGCGCGTACGCCCGGACTATGCGGCTGGAGCGGGGGAGCCCGTCGCCAAGGTGGGGGTTCGACGAGATACTCGCCGCGCTGCTGGACCTGGGCGACGCCTGGGTACGGGCGCGGTCCGTGATGCGCACCGACCTCGGGGTGGAACCGGGACCCGTGGCGCCGGACGCCGCGGTGGACGGGGACGGCCCCGACGGGGACGGCCCGGAGGGCGCCGGGGCCGAGGACGCCGGGCCCGAGGGCCATGGACCCGACGGCTACGGGCCCGACGGCGACCGACCCGACGGCGACGGCCCGCGCCGCCCGGACGGGCGGTCCGGGGAGGCGGGGGCGCCGTCCGGGGGCGGTCAGCGGGGGCGGTAGACGGTCAGGGCGTCGGGGAGCGCGGCCAGCACGAGGGATCCGGGCGCCTTGGCGTACTCGCCGTCGTAGGCGAGCGGGGTGCCCGGCGGGATGTCCTCGACGCGCAGACCGTGCCGACGGGTGGCCACGTGGAGCGGGGAACGGCTCAGCGGGCCGGTGAAGGCCGCGGCCAGCAGGCGGGGGCCCGGCCGGCCTCCGCCGTGCACGAGCCGGAGGTCGAGGAGGCCCTCGCCGACGCTGTCGCGGCGCCGGGGCGTGGGGCCGGTGCCGTGGTAGGTGCCGTTGCCCGCGAAGAGCAGCCAGACGCTGCGGGGGCGTCCGGCCAGGGTGAGCCGGACGGGCCGCTCGGCCCGCAGCACCCGCCAGGCGGCGAGCACGGCGGCCGGGCCGCCGCCGATCCGCGGGGCCCAGCGCAGCCGGTGGCGCAGCAGCTCCGGGTAGGCGCCGATGCTGAAGTTGTTCAGGAAGTACCGCGTCGCACCGTCGCCGGACCCGTCCGTCGGGGTGATCCGGCCCACCGAGACCCGGACGGCCCGGCCCTCGGCGATCGCCCGGCAGGTGTCCTCGGCGCCGCCGAGCCCGAGGTCGAGCGCGAAGTGGTTCAGGGTGCCGCCGGGGAACAGGGCGAGCGGCACCCCGGCGCGCAGGGCCGCCGTGGCCGCGGCGTTGACGGTGCCGTCACCCCCGCAGACCCCGAGCACCTCGGCCCGGGCGGCGGCCGCGGCCAGCTCGGCCTCCAGCTCCTCACCGGCGCATTCGACGACCTCCGCCTTGGGCAGCCGCTCGCGCAGCACGTCGATCCCCGCCGACCCGGCCGTGCCCGAGGCGGTGTTCACCACGACCGTGAGCCCCTCCCCGTCCGGCAGGGCGGGGACCCCGGGCGCCGTGCGCTCGTCACCCGGTACGACCCTCGCCCGCTCGGCCTCGTGCGCAAGACGGCGTACGGCGAGCGCCGCGGCCACTCCGAGCGCCGACCCGACCGCCACGTCGGAGGGGTAGTGCACCCCGGTGTAGACCCGCGAGAAGGCCACCGACGCGGCGACGGGCACCAGTACGGCCCCCCACCCCGGGGATTCGAGGGCCACGCCCGCGGCGAAGGCGAAGGCCGAGGCGGAGTGCCCGGACGGGAACGAGGTGGTCCGCGGCGGCACGGCCGGCTGCCGCGGCAGGGGAACCCCGTCCAGCACGGGCCGGGGCCTGCGCACCGACCACTTCCCGACGGTGTTGATCGTGGCGGAGGCCAGTGCCAGCGAGCCGATCCCGCGCAGCGCCGCCGTGCGGGCCCGGGGTGAGCCGAGGACGGTGATCGCCACGGCGGCCCCGCCCCACAGCACCCCGTGGTTGGCGGCGCGCCCGAGCCGCGGCAGCACCCGGTCGGCGCCCGGCCAGTGCCGCCGGGCCACCGCGTCGAACAGCCGGCGGTCCCACCGCGCGACCGTGCCCCGCCAGGTCAGTTCCTGATCAGCCATTGCCAGCGCCTACCCCGGGACGACGGTCCGGAATCAGGCGTCCGCTCCCTCGGACCCCGCTGCGTCCTCCTCTCCCTCCAACGGACGCTTGCGCAGCAGGAGGACCACCATTCCGCCCAGTACCACCAGTCCCACCGCGAGCGAGGCGATCACCGGCGTGGCGGCGGAGCTGCCGCTGGTGGCCAGCCGCTCGTCCGGGGAATCCGGCGAGGCGGTCGCGGGCACCTCGGTCCCCGGCACCTCCGAGGCTCCCGCCAGGGTGCCCACCGTCCCCGCCGGGCCCTGCGCCGGGGACTGTGCCTGCGGCCAGACGGCCGTGGCGGTGGCCTTCGCCGCGGCGTCGCTGGAGCCGGCCACGATCTGTGCCTCGGCCGGGACCCCGCTGGCGAAGACCCGCCCGACGGGCACCTTCGTGGAGCCCTGCACGACGACCGAGGCCGTCCCGTCCGGGGTGCCCGCGGGAACCTCGAACCAGAGCCGGCTCCCGTTGCCCGCGGAGTCCACCGGCCGTCCTTCGGCGTCCACCACGCGCACCCCCATGGCCGCGGCCGCCGCGTCCGGGGTGACGGTCACGCTCTGCGCCCCCGTCCGGACCGTGACCGGCCCGATCCGGCTGCCGGTCGGGCCCGTCACCGGGCCGGACACCCGGCCGGGGTCCAGGTCCAACGAGGCCGGGGGTTCCGGCAGCCGCCCCGCCTCCCGCTGGAGGTAGTCGGCCAGCCGCGCCGCCGCCGGGTCCGCCGCCTCGACCTGCGCGCCGTCGGCCAGCCGCCAGATGGCCACCTGGGTCCCGGCGGCGGCGCTCTCCGCGGTCAGCGTCCCGGCCCCGGCCTCCTTCGCGAGGCCCGCCAGGTCGTTGTGCTGCGGATAGGAGTGCTCCAGGACCCAGCGGATCCGTCCGGCCTCGGCGTTCCCCGCCAGGGAGCTGCCGGTCCAGCCGCTCTCCGTGTACCGGGCCTGCGGCTGCGCCGAGCCCGCGATCCCGACCCCGTAGGTCTGCAGCATGCCGCCGCCGTCGACCCGCATCTCGTAGAGGCCGGCCGGGATCTGCCGGACCGAACCGTCCCCGGCGCGCAGGACCGCCTGCCCGTACGTCTTCAGCCCGTCCAGCACGGCGCTCGCGCCCCCCGCCGCCCGGCCGGCGGCCGGGTCCGGGTCCGTCGCGGCGCGGGCCCCGGGCCCGCCGGCGAGGGCGGCGGCGGTGAGCAGGGCGACCGCCAGGGGCCGCCGCACCGACCCCCTCGCCGGGCTCCCGGCACCCGCGGCCGGATCCGCGGCGGGCCGGTGGGCAGCCAGCGCACCGTCCCCGGGGACAGCGGCGGGAGCGCCTGTCCCGGCAGGAAGCGGAATCGTGGCGCGGGCCGCGGCGACGGCCGGTGGCGGGGCGGACGCGGACGGTGATCCGCCCACGGGTGCGGAAGGTGTTCCGACCGCGGACGCGGAGGGTGATCTCCCCGCGGACGCGGAGGATGATCTCCCCGCGCGAGCGCGGGGGTCGGGGATCGCAGAGGACGCAGAGGACGCGGGAACAGCAATCGACACAGTCTTCCCCTTCGGGCCAAAGACCCAGGTGCCCGTGAGTACCGGGGAATCCTAGCCTCCTCGAACACTTAGACCACCGCCGCCTTCTGAGGCCCCATCAGTGGCGTGTCCGTCTTGACCACCCGCCGGAACGCGGCAGTTCCGCGGTTGAGGTCGTGCCCGATGGCCACCGCGTCGATGTCGGCCGAGAACCACCGCACCCCGTCGCCGTCGGGTGGATCCTCCCGGACCCGCAACCGCCCGTGGACGACGAGGGGTTCCCCCACCGAGACGGAACTGGCCAGGTTCAGGGCCAGCACCCGTCGCGCCCAGACGGTGTAGAAACTGGTCGCGGCATCCGTCCAGGTGTCCGTGCGCCGGTCGAAGTACCTCGGGGTCACCGCGAAGCGGAACCGCGCCGACGGTCCGGTCGGCGTCTCCTTGAAGTCGATCTGCGTCGCCACGTACCCCACCAGCGTCACCAGGGTGTCGTTCATCCCGGCCGCCCTCCCCGCGTCGTACCCGTCCGGACCGTCCGCACGGGATACGACCATGCTGGCGCGGGGTCGCCCTCCCCGCTCGGGCCTGTGGACTACTGACGGGTTGTGGACAACTTCGTCCCCCCTGCGGCGACGGTGGCGTACTGCTCGCGCACCTCGCGGTAGCGCAGCAGCTCCGCCGCCACCGGCTCCAGCACCCTGGCCCGTCCGCAGCCGGCCGCGGCCTGCCGCAGTTTGCGTTCGGCGTCCTGCCCGTAGCGGCGGGCCGGACCGCGGGCCGCGAGAGAGCACGCCCACTCCACGAGCGGCCCGCCGACGATCCCCGCCACCATGAACAGCACCGGCGGCAGCAGCCTCGGCTCCAGGACCCCGGCGATCTGTCCGACCAGCCAGAGCCCGCCGAAGATCTGCACCAGCGTCATGGCCGCCTGCCCCAGCACCGCCGCGGGCCACCAGGCGGGCCGCGGCGGCCTGGCGGCGGGCACCGCCACGGCCGCACCCAGGGTGACCGCCAGTTCGTCGAGCGCCTCCGGCAGCCGTTCGGCGCCCCTTACGGCGGTCTCCCGTACGGCCTGGGCCCAGGGGTCGGGCAGCCCGACGACCGCCTCGTCCGCGACGGTCCGCACCGCCTGCTCCACCCGCTGCCGCGCGGTCACCTCCTGCTCGACCGGGGTCTGCTCGGAGGCCGCCGGGGTACGGCCGATCGCGGCCAGGGCGGCCAGACCCGCGAGCGTGCGCGGGGCGCGCCGGCTCTCGTACCAGCGCCACAGCCGCAGCCAGGGCGTGCCGCAGGCCTTGCCGGCGTTGCGCCGCCAGGCCCGTTCGGCGGCGAGGCCGGCCGCATAGGCCCCGACGGCCTCCGCGAGCCGGTCCTCGAACTCGGCGCGGGCGGCCTCGCCGATCTCGGGTCCGGCGTGCCCGTCGGCGACGTACAGGGGCCGCAGGCGTCCGGCGGCCCGGTCCACATCGGCGGAGATGCGGCGGGTCGCGGCGCCCTTCTCCTGCGTGAACTGTCCGAGCAGTTCCCGCAGTTCCCCGACCCCCTCACCCGTCAGGGCGGACAGTCCGAGCACGGTGGCCCCCGGCTCGCCGTGTTCGCCGAGCGCGATGCCGTCGTCGTCGAGGAGCCGGCGCAGGTCGTCCAGGACGAGGTCGGCGGCCTCGCCGGGCAGCCGGTCCACCTGGTTCAGGACGACGAAGGTCACTTCCGCGTGGCCGGCCAGCGGTCGCAGGTACCGCTCGTGCAGGACGGCGTCCGCGTACTTCTCCGGGTCCACCACCCACACCACGGCGTCGACCAGCGCCAGCACCCGGTCCACGTGGTCGCGGTGCGCGCCGACCGCCGAGTCCAGGTCGGGCAGGTCCACGAGGACCATCCCGCGCAGCACCTCGGCCTCCGAGGTCTCCCGGGGCCTGCGCCGCAGCCGGCCCGGGATCTCCAGCCGGTCCAGCAGTCCCGCGGCCCCGTCGGACCAACTGCACGCGATCGGCGCGGCGGTGGTCGGCCGGCGCAGACCGGTCTCGGAGATCTGCACTCCGGCGAGTGAATTGAAGAGCGTGGACTTGCCGCTTCCGGTGGCTCCGGCGATGGCGACGACCGTGTGCTGCGGGGACAGGCCGCGTCGCGCCGCCGCCTCGTCCAGCACCCGGCCGGCCTCGGCGAGGGTCTTGCCGTCCAGCCGGGTACGGGACAGCCCGACGAGCTGGCGCAGGGCGTCCAGGCGCAGCCGCAGGGCCCGCGCCTCGGGGCTGAGCGGCAGGGCGGGGGCCTTGCCGCCGTCGCTGCCGGCGCCGGAGACGGCCCGGACGAGGGCCTCGTCGCCCTCGCGCCGTTCCTCGTCCGGCTCCTCGCCGAACACGTCGCCGTCGAGGTGGTCGGGGTCGACGCCGTCGACGCCGCGGCGTTCCTCGCGCGGGCCCGAAGCCCCCGGGGAACCGGACCTCGGTCCCCCTCCCCGCGCCCCCGCACCGCCCTTGCGGACGCTCCGGTGGCGCGAGCGCGCGATGAAACCGTCGTCCCAGCGGTCGTCGGTGCGGTCGCGGTCGGTCAGCGCGGTCACCGCGTCACCTCTCCTTCTGCAGTAGGGACAGCGCGGCGATCAGCTCGGCCTGCGGTTCCGGGGTCACTTCGAGCGCTTCCAGCGGGGCGAGCCTGCGGTCGCGTTCGGCGCGCAGCACCTGGTCGAGGTGTTCGGCGACCAGCTCCCCGCCCCGGTCCCGCAGCCGTACGGCGGCCTGTACGCCGATCCGCTCGGCGAGCTTCTCCCCCGCCGGCCGGGCCCGCTTGCCGCCCAGGAGGGCGGCGACGAGGAGGGCCGCGATGGCGTCGGGGTCGGGCGCCGGCTGCCGGTCGAGCCGGGCGACCTCCTCCTCGGCCAGCTCCTCCAGTACGCGCCGCCAGCGCCGTACGGCCACGCCGATGCGTTCCGCCGCCTCGCGGTCGGGCGCGGGCAGCGTCACCGCCCCGGCGGCCGGCTCGCGCCGCCAGGCGGCGGCGATGCGCTCGTCGGCGGCGGCCACGGCGCACTGGAGGAGCGCGGCCAGCGATTCGGCGAGGGAGTCGAGCAGTTCGTCGGCGCTGGTGTCGAGGGGGTAGCCGCGCCATCTGGTCAGCGCGTCGCCGGCGAGTACGGCGCCCCGGTCCAGGCGGTTGCGCACCCGCCTGCCCTCCTGCTTGTACGCGTCCTCGACGGCGGACGTCAGCCGTACGGCGGCGGCGTGCTGCGCGGCGACGGCGGAGGCGAGTTCCGGCATGCGGCGTCCGAGGGAGTCGAGGGCGCCCAGCGCGGTCCGCCCGACCGCGTACTGCCGGGCGGCCGGGTCCTGGACGTGGTGGCTGAGCCAGGCGAGCAGCGGCGCGACGGCGCTCGCCGGCAGCAGCCCGCCCCCGCCCGCCGACTCGGGCAGCTCGGGCACCGTGAACCGCGGTACGTCGCCCAGCCCGGCCCGGGTGAGCAGGGCCCCGTACTGGCGCGAGACCTCGGTGAGCACCTGGTGCGGAACCCGGTCCAGGACGGTGACCAGGGTGGCCCGGTACTGCTTGGCGGTGCGCAGCATGTGCCAGGGGACGGCGTCGGCGTACCGCGAGGCGGTGGTGACCATGACCCAGACGTCGGCGGCGCAGATCAGCTGTGCTGCGAGCGTCCGGTTCTCGACCACCAGGGAGTCGACGTCGGGGGCGTCGAGGACGGCGAGCCCTCGTGGGAGGGTCGAGACGGTCTCGATCCTCAGTTCGCCCGTCACGGTCCGCTGGTTGGATCCGCGTGGAGGGCGCTTCTTGGGCGCGGGGAGCAGTTCGTCCTCGCCTTCGGGCGCCCATACGCGCAGGAGGTCGGGCAGGATCCGCATCCCCGCGAACCAGTGATGATCATCCGGATGGCAGACGAGCACGGGGGTGCGCGTCGTCGGCCGGAGCACCCCGGCTTCACTCACCTGGCGTCCGACGAGGGAGTTGACGAGGGTGGACTTACCGGCCCCGGTGGACCCGCCGACGACGGCGAGCAGGGGCGCCTCGGGCGCCTTCAGCCGGGGTACGAGGTAGTCGTCGAGCTGCGCGAGCAGCTCGGCTCTGGTCTGGCGGGCGCGCGGGGCGCCGGGCAGGGGCAGCGGCAGACGCACGGACGCGACCCGGTCGCGCAGGGCGGACAGGGCATCGAGCAGCTGAGGCCGAACATCCAAGGTCACCACATGCGAAGAATGCCCAATTTAGGACCATTTTTGAAGCTTATACGCCCTCTGCGCGCCGACCGCGACCTCGACGGGACATCCTGGACACGGAGGACGAGTGGGACGCAGGCATAACGAGTGCACAACACCCAGGCCGACGCGGCGCAAAAGCGATGCGCGAATCGCACCTGCCTGCGATTATCGGGACCGCTTCACCGAACCTCCACATCGTGGCACGCGGGTGAAGCAACCGGGACAAGGCGACCGGAGCCCTATCCTTGACCCGGCACGGACCGCAGTCCCACCCCCACCAAGGGGCTCCAGGCCACCACGGTCACCTTCCGGCCCCCGTAGCTCAGTGGATAGAGCAGGCGCCTTCTAAGCGCTTGGCCGCAGGTTCGAGTCCTGCCGGGGGCACTCTCCACACCACGACGGAAGCCCTCCCACCGGGAGGGCTTCCGTGTTTTCCCGCGAGGGGGCCGTCCCGCCCGACGGGGGCGAGGGCGGGACGGGGATCGGGGGCGGGGACGGAACGGGGACGGGCCGGAGACGCGGCGAGGCGGGGACGGGCCGGAGACGGGGCCGTCAGGCGGCCG
Source organism: Streptomyces sp. NPDC004667 (assembly GCF_040609475.1). Lineage (NCBI taxonomy): Bacteria > Bacillati > Actinomycetota > Actinomycetes > Kitasatosporales > Streptomycetaceae > Streptomyces > Streptomyces sp. NPDC004667. The sequence goes on from NZ_JBEXKC010000079.1 coordinate 11,176, forward strand.
GGGCGTCCTGCGGGGAGACGCCGAACGCCTTGACCGCCTGGTAGTAGGTCCAGGCCGTGCTGTCGCAGGAACCCTTCTTGACGCCCGAGTACTGCGCGCACACCCGCTTCAGGTCCGCGTACAGGGCGTCGTCCAGCCGGGACTTGTTCGCCGGGAAGGAACCCGCCGCCTTGTAGTTGCGGTATCCGAAGTCGTGGCGGGCGCAGGCCGTCTGGAACGGGAAGCCGAACGGGTTGTCCGGGGAGGACGAGCAGTAGTCCGTGGACCAGTCGAAGCCGTACGAGGCCCAGTTGCCCTGGCTGCCGCGCGCCGCGACCCAGGCGTTGTAGCTGGACGCGCTGGTCTGCGTCCAACTGCCGAGGACCTGCGGCTTGTCCGCCGGGGCAGCCGACGCGGGGGTCGCGAGGGCGAGCAGACCCGCGGCCGCCGTGGTGGCGAGCAGGGGAGCGAGACGAAGACGCATGGCATTCCTCCGGGCGGCGGGGGGAGTGGGGGGAGAGCGCGGGCCGCTCCGGCAACTTCGCGGCGCGGCTTGCGTGTTCACTCTGGGAGCGCGGCATATCCGCGATCCCCAGCGCACCTATAACGAGGCCCCGGTGAAGGACCGTGGGCCTACGCCGGGCCGCCCGGACCGGCACTCAGGTATGACGGCGTATGCGACTTCAGGCAGAGTCGCGATTCGTACTGCGGAGGGACGCGCGAGCGGGCTTCGATGCGAACACTTATAGCTATGAACCGCCGTCCGCTCGTCATCGCCGCCGCCTTGGCGGGAGCCTTCGCCATCGCCGCGCTCGCCCTGCCGAACCTTCCGCCCAACCCGGTCACCAACACCCTCAACGACCGCTTCTTCAAGGAGAAGGGCAGGCACTTCGCCACCGCGGCCGACGCTCCCACGCGCGGTGACCTGGCGTTCGTCCTGCCGAGCTGGATACCGAAGGACGCCACCGATGTGCGCGTACGGGTGCGCACCACCGGCGAGGCCCGGCTGATCCGGTTCACCCTCGGCAAGACCCCTCTCGATGGTCCGCAGTGCGCCGTCAGCGCACCGAAGAAGGCGGGCGGGCCCCATCTGAACGCCCGTTGGTGGCCCGGCGACACGCGCTCCGAGGAACGGCCCGAGTGCCGGGACCGGTACCAGTACCAGGTCGCCGTGCGCGGCAAGAAGGTCTACGCCTGGACCGACGGCACGCCCTCGCCGGGGGCGCGAATACCGGACGGACAGCCCTCCGTGGCACCGGCCTCGGCCGTCCCGGCCGGGCGCCGCTGACCCCGCCACCGTCCCCACCGCTCCCCCGGGCCCGCCCGGCGGGGATGGGTCAGGGGGTGTGTCGGGGGTTGTGTCAGGGTGCGGTCGGGGCGAGGGCGGCGGCGGTGGCGCGGACGAAGGCCTCGGGGTTGTCCAGCATGATGTTGTGCCCGCAGTCCGGCACCGCGACGACGGCGACCCCGGCGGCCTCCAGGGCCTCGGCACCGGGCAGGGAGCCGTCGGCCTCCGGGTAGAGGAAGGTGCGCGGCGGCTTCAGGTCCAGCAGGAGCTCGCGCATGGTGGGCGTGGTGCCCGCGGCGAGGTGCACCGCGCTGCGGTACAGGGCGGTGCGGCCGGCCAGCCGCATGGTCGACCACCAGTGCGCGCCGACCCGGTCGCGTACCTCGGACCAGCCTCCCGCCAGGAACTCCTCCTCCGTGTAGGAGGCGATCCCACTGCTGCCCGGTGCACGGGGGACGGTCGGGACCGGGTCCAGGTTGGCGTCGACCAGCACGAGCCGGGAGACCAGCCGGGGGTGCCGGGCGGCGAGCACGATGGCCACCGCCCCGCCCATGCTGTGGCCGATCAACTCGGCTCCCTCGACCCCGGCCTCGGTGAGCGCCCGCGCGACGGCGTCGGCGTGCGCCTCCAGGGTGTACGCGAACGCCTCGGGCCGGTCGCTGTGCCCGTGCCCCAGCATGTCGACCAGCAGCGAGCGCCGCCCGGCCAGCAACGGGTGCGCGGCGACGGCCGCGAAGTAGGCCGGCGAGGTGGCACCGAGCCCGTGCAGCCAGACGCGGACCGGCCCCTCCCCGGCGAGTTCGACCCAGCGGATCCGGTCGCCTTCCGGTGTCACGACAGCACTGTGCACGGCGAGTTCCCCCTGGACTCGGAAAGATCAATACCGAAGGAGGGTAGCCGGGCCCGCCGCCTCCTCGTCTACCCTCATCGGGTGATCGAGTACGTGAACCAACTCGGCGAGGGCATACCCCGGACCGGCGCGCTCCCGGTGGGCGCGGCCGTGACGGTGTGGTCGCTGGACACCACGCGCGAGGTGGTCGGCGGCCACGACGTCGCCGGTGCCGTCGCGCTGCTGGACGCGTCCGAACAGGACCGGCTCTCGCGGCTGCTGCGCGCGGGCGACCGCCGCAGCTACCTCGCGTCGCACCTGGGGCTGCGCGTGCTGCTCGGCGGTCACCTCGGGCTCCCGCCCGAGAGGGTCGCCCTGGTGCGGGAGGACTGCCCGTGCTGCGGCGGGCCGCACGGGCGCCCCGCCGTGGCCGGGGGCGCGCTGCACTTCTCGCTCTCGCACAGCGACGACATGGCGTACTTCGCCTTCGCGGGGGTACCGGTCGGCGTGGACATCGAGGGTCTGCCCGGATCGGGAGCGGTGGACGACGTCCTGGGCACCCTGCATCCGGCGGAGACGGCCGAGCTCGCCGGCCTCCCGGTGGCGGACCGCCCGGCCGCCCTCGCGCGGGTGTGGTCCCGCAAGGAGGCCTACCTCAAGGCCACCGGCACGGGACTGGCACTCGGCCTGGCCGACCCGTACGTGGGCTCGGCGGCCACTCCGGCGCCGGTCCCGGGCTGGACCCTGCGCGACCTCCCCGCACCACCCGCCTTCGCGGCCGCCCTGGCCCTCCGCGCCACCTGATCCATCCGGACCACCGGACCCGGCGGACCCGGCGGACCCGGCGGCCGGACCCGGCGGCGCCAGGCACCACTTTGACGACAGGGCTTAGGGTCGGGGTCATGGACATCCGCCGCGCCCGCACCCGCGCCGACCTCGTGGCGGCGGAAGGGCTCTTCGACGGTCCCGCCCGTGAGGACTGGGCCCGGCGCTTCCTCGATGCGCCCGGCCACCTGATGCTCATCGCCTACGTCGAGGACGTGCCGGTCGGCATGGTCTCCGGCGTCGAGATGACCCACCCCGACAAGGGCACCGAGATGTGCCTCTACGAACTCTCCGTGGACGAGGCCCACCGGCGGCGCGGGATCGGCCGCGCCCTGACCTTGGCCCTCGCAGACGAGGCCGGGGCACGCGGCTGCTACGGCATGTGGGTGGGGGTCGACACCGACAACGTACCCGCCCTGGCCACCTACGACTCGGCGGGCGCCGAGGACGAGGGCGTCTTCACGATGCGCGGCTGGGCGCTCGGTTAGCCCGCCGCGCCCCCTCGCGGCGGCGTGTCGTGCGGCCAGTCGGCGCACCCTCCGCGCGCCGTCGCCGGGCCGGCCCGAGCATCGGCGGCATGACCGCCATGACCGCGCTCCTCCCGGCCGCCGCCCTCCTCGCGGCGGCCACCGTCCTTCCGCCGCACACCGCCGACGCCGCGCGTGCCACCGACGCCCCCACCGCCCCCTACGTCGTCGTCCTCAAGGACACCAGTTCCCGCGCCCCGGCCCGTGCGCTCGCCGGCGAGGCGGCGGAGGCCGGCGACCAGGTCTCGGCGGTCTACGACACCGCCCTCAACGGCTTCGCCGTACGCACCACCGCGGCCCGCGCCGCCGAGCTCGCCGCCGACCCGAGGGTGGCCTCCGTGGAGCCTGACGGGCTGTACCGGATCTCCGACGGCCCGACGCCGCCCCCGCCCTCCGCTCCCGCGGCGCCCGCCGCGGCCCCCGTACCCGCCGCCGTCGCCGTGCAGCGGTCCGCGCCCTGGCCGTTGGACCGGATCGACCAGCGCGAGCTGCCGCTCGACGGCTCGTACACGTACGCCTCCCAGGGCCGGGGCGTCACCGTCTACGTGGTCGACACCGGAATCAACACCCTCCACCAGGAGTTCGGCGGACGCGCCCGCGCCGGCTACAACGCGGTGTTCCTGGAGGGCGCGTCCGACTGCAACGGCCACGGCACCCACGTCGCGGCGACCGTCGGCGGGGCCACGTACGGGGTGGCGAAGGGGGTCTCCCTCGTCGGGGTGAAGGTGGCCGACTGCCGGGGTGACGGGCGGCTGTCGGCCATCCTGCGCGGCCTCGACTGGATGGTGAAGGACGCGGTCAGGAATGCGACGAAGGGCCCGTTCGTGGCCAACATGAGCATGGGCGGCTCCCGTAGCCACGCCATGGACGCGGCCGTCATCCGCGCCGTGGCGTCCGGGATCACCTTCACCGTGGCCGCCGGGAACGAGGGCGCGGACGCCTGCGCCGGCTCCCCCTCCGGCGTCCCGCAGGCCCTCACCGTCGGCGCGACCGACGCCACCGACCGCCGCCCCGCCTTCTCCAACCACGGCCCCTGCGTGGACATCTCCGCGCCCGGCGTGGCCGTCGTCTCCGCCTGGAAGGGCTCCGCGACCGCCCTCGCCCGCGCTTCCGGCACCTCCATGGCCGCCCCGCACGTGGCGGGCGTGGCCGCGCTGATCCTGTCGGACACCGGGGACGGCACGGCCGGGACCGTCGGGACCGTCGGCGCGCCGGGCACGTCCGGCGCCGCCGGCCTGCCCGGTGTGACCGGAATCCGCCCGTCCCCCGAACAGGTCCGCCAGGCCCTGTTGCGCGCCGCCGTTCCGGACCGGATCACGAACCTCCCGGCCGGGACCGCGAACCTGCTCCTGCACGTCCCGACGGACCGCTGACCCCTCCCGCCCCGGGCGTACCCGCCACCGACCAGTCGGTATCCGATGTCCCATCAGACCGGGTCTGATGGGACATCAATGTCTGTGTGCTTCGGGCGAAAGCAAGCCATTGACTTCTCATGACCGCGACGCGTCAATGACGGCCATCCGCACCGGCTCAACCTCCTCCCCACAGCGGGTGGGGGGAGGGGTTTCGTCTGACGAAGGAGTCGCGACCCAGTGAGTACAACGTTCCGACGAAGAGTTCTGGCCGGGGCGGGCGCCCTTTCCCTGGCCCTGACGGGCGGTGTGGTGGCCCTCACGGGCACGGCGCAGGCCGCGACCAAGACCACTTCGGTCCCCGTGAAGTGCGTGGCCCCGGCGCCCCAGCCGGGCGCCAACGGCAACCAGGACTACACGATCACGCTGCCGGACACCGCGAAGGCCGGCCAGAGCGTCCCGATCACCATCGACCCCGGCGAGACGCCGGTCGTCCCGATGTTCACCATCGACACGGTCAACACGATCAAGGCGAAGCTGCTCGTCGGCGGGGTCGCCCAGACGGTCACCAGCGCGGCCGTCCCCAGCCACCAGGAAGCCGGCAAGAAGGCCGACCCTCCCGCCTTCAGCGGGAACATCACCATCCCGGACGGCGCCGAGGGCACCACGGTCCAGATCACCATCGACCAGGTGATCACGGACGCCGACCTCGGCGGCACGGTCTACACGACGACCTGTACGCCGGATCCGCGTCCCAGCGCCTCCGTCGGCTCGGTGGCCGTCGAGGCCCTGCCCAAGGACCCGGTCACCACGAGGCTGACGCCCAACAGCGGCAAGGCGGGCACCGCCGTCACCGCCACCGGCGCCAACTTCCCGGCCGGCCCGGTCACCTGTTCCGCCCTCCTCGCGGGCGCCGCGACCGGTGACACCGGTACCGGCACGGCGGACGCGACCGGCGCCGCCACCTGCGCCATCACGGTCACCAAGAAGGCCGACGCCATCAAGATCGACGGTTCGGTGCCCCCGGCCAAGCCCTTCGTGTTCGTCGAGGAGCAGGCGGGCGTGCAGAACCCGGTGGACGTCGAGGTGCTGCCCGGACCGCTGGCCCTCGGCCCGAAGGCCGGCCAGCCGGCCGTCAGCTTCGGCTCGGTGACCATCAACGGCAAGGCCCAGTCGGTGTTCGGCGCGTTCAACGCCGCCACCGTCCAGGACTTCCGCGGCGGCAGCCTCGGCTGGGACGTGACGGCGACCCGTACGCCGTTCCTGAACCAGACGACCGGCCACTCGATGGCGAAGGCGCAGATCGGCATCCAGCCGTCCTGCACCGTGACCAACCCGGACAGCCCGAGCACCTGCTCCGCCGGTGCGCCGGGCGCGATCACCGACACCCCGATGAAGGTCGCCTCCCAGGCGGCCGGCGGTGACGAGCTGACCGGCGGCGAGTTCGCCGTGGGCGGCGCGGCGATGCTCCAGCTGCCGCCGTTCATGTTCGCCGACACCTACCAGTCGGTCGTGACCTTCTCGATCGCCTGACGGGGCCCGGCCCCGGGGTGGTGCGGCGCCACGGCGTCGCACCACCCCTCTTCCCGTTCCGCGCCGTGACTGGAGAGACCCGCCCATGCGCCTGCGCACCCTCCCGCACGTCCTCCTCGCCGGACTGTGCGGGCTGCTGCTGCTCCCCGCCCTGTCCGCCGCCCCCGCCACGGCGGCGGACAACGGCACCTGGGGGGTGTTCCCCACGCCCGCCGCGGGCGCCGCGATGACCGACCGCGCGTACTTCTTCCACCAGGGCGCCGCCGGGGCCACCGTCAGCGACAGCGCCACGATCCTGAACTCCTCCGACAAGGAGCTGACCCTCCAGGTCTTCGCCACGGACGCCGTGAACACCCCGTCGGGGGGCGCCTTCGCACTGCTGCCCGCCGAGACGAAGCCCAAGGACCTCGGCACCTGGATCGCGCTCGCCCCGCAGGCGTCGGCCACCGTGACCGTGCCGCCGAAGGGCCGCGCCGACATCCCCTTCACCGTCAAGGTCCCCCGGGACGCCACGCCGGGCGATCACGTCGGCGGGATCGTCGCGCTCAACACCGCCGTCGAGGGGGTGCAGAAGGACGGCAAGGTGCAGGTGGGGGTGAAGCGTTCGGTGGGGGCCCGGTTGTACTTCCGGGTGCCGGGACCGCTGACCCCGGGGCTGAGCGTGGAGGACGTACGGGTCACCCGGGGGGCACCGCTGCTGCCGTGGGTGAAGGACGCCCGCGCCACGGTCTCGTACGCGCTGGTCAACCGGGGCAACGTGGTGGTGGAGCCGAAGGTGGCGGTGTCCGCGCGGGGTCTGTTCGGGCGCCGGGTGCTGGACCGGCCGGCCCGGGAGCCGAAGCTGGTGCTGCTGCCGGGGCAGCGGGTCGAGCTGACCGAACCGTGGCCCGACTCGCCCCAGTTGGACTGGGTGAGCGTCAAGGTCGCGGCGGGCGCGGCCGCCTACCCCGAGCTCTCCTCCGAGTCCGCCACGGACTTCCTCGCGGTCCCCTGGGCGGCGGCGGGAGCGGTCCTGGTGCTGGCGGGGGCGGGGACGGCCGTGCTGGTACTGCGCCGGCGGCGACGCTCGGATCCCCCACGGCCGCGACCCGCGCGGGACTTGGCGCGGACGCACTGACCGGCGAACGGCAGGACCCCCCGGCCGGTGAGGGTTGGCCAGGGGGTCCTGCTGTTCGGGGACGCGCCGGCCGACGACGGTGGCGGCCGGGGAGCCGGCGGCCTCCGGGGACCGGAGGCCGCCGGGCGTCACCGGCGGTCGGGCGTCAGTGGTTGCGGGGGAAGCCCAGGTCCACGCCGGCCGGGGCGTCGGCCGGGTCCGGCCAGCGGGTGGTGACGACCTTGCCGCGGGTGTAGAAGTGGATGCCGTCGTTGCCGTAGATGTGGTGGTCGCCGAAGAGCGAGTCCTTCCAGCCACCGAAGGAGTGGTAGCCCACCGGCACCGGGATCGGCACGTTCACGCCGACCATGCCCGCCTGGATCTCCAGCTGGAAGCGGCGGGCGGCGCCGCCGTCGCGGGTGAAGATCGCGGTGCCGTTGCCGAACGGCGAGGCGTTGATGAGGGCCACGCCCTCCTCGTAGGTCTCGGTGCGCAGCACGCACAGCACCGGGCCGAAGATCTCGTCGCGGTAGGCGTCGGAGTCGGTCTTGACGTTGTCCAGGAGGGACAGGCCGATCCAGTGGCCGTTCTCGTTGCCCTCGACCGTGTAGCCGGTGCCGTCGAGGACGACGTCGGCGCCCTGGGCGGCGGCGCCCTTGACGTAGGAGGCGACCTTGTCGCGGTGGGCGGCGGTGATCAGCGGGCCCATCTCGGACGTGGGGTCGTTGCCGGGGCCGATCTTGATCTTCTCGGCGCGCTCGCGGATCTTCTCGACGAGCTCGTCCGCGATGGAGCCGACGGCGACGACCGCGGAGATCGCCATGCAGCGCTCGCCCGCCGAACCGTAGGCCGCGGAGACGGCCGCGTCGGCGGCGGCGTCCAGGTCCGCGTCCGGGAGCACCAGCATGTGGTTCTTGGCGCCGCCCAGAGCCTGGACGCGCTTGCCGTTGGCCGAGGCGGTGGTGTGGATGTGACGGGCGATCGGGGTCGAGCCGACGAAGGACACGGCGGAGATGCCCGGGTGCGCGAGGAGCGCGTCGACGGCCACCTTGTCGCCGTGGACGACGTTCAGGACGCCCGCCGGGAGACCGGCCTCGGTCATCAGCTCGGCCAGCTTGTTGGCGGCCGAGGGGTCCTTCTCGCTGGGCTTGAGGATGAAGGTGTTTCCGCAGGCCACGGCCAGCGGGAACATCCACATCGGGACCATCGCCGGGAAGTTGAACGGCGTGATGCCCGCGACGACGCCCAGCGGCTGGCGGATCGAGGAGACGTCCACCCGGCTGGAGACGGAGGTGGACAGCTCGCCCTTGAGCTGGGTGGTGATCCCGCAGGCCAGCTCGACGATCTCCAGGCCGCGGGCGACCTCTCCCAGCGCGTCCGAGTGCACCTTGCCGTGCTCGGCGGTGATCAGTTCCGCGATGGCGTCGCGGTTGGCGTCCAGCAGGGCGCGGTAGGCGAACAGCACCTTGGTGCGGGCGGCCAGCGAGGACTGGCCCCAGGACAGGAACGCCTCCTGGGCGACCCGTACCGCGGCGTCGACCTCCTCGACGGAGGCGAGGGCGACCTGCGTGGTGACCTCGCCGGTGGCCGGGTCGGTGACCGGGCCGTAGTTGCCCGACGCGCCCTCGACGGTCTTGCCACCGATCCAGTGGTTGACGGTCTTCATGCTTGTGCTCCTTCACAGATGGCGACGTCGCTGCGCGGCTTGCCGGTCGTACTCGTCACGGGCCAGGGCCGCCGACGCACGGGTCGCGGTCTCGGCCACAGGAACATCCCACCACGCCTGTGCCGGGGGTGGGCCCGACACAGTGTCGGGTGTTCGGGTCTGCGCGTAGACACATGTGGGACGGTCCGCCGCGCGCGCTTCGGAGAGGGCTTTTCGCAGGTCACCGATGGTGCGGGTACGGATGGTGGCCATCCCCAGGGAGGCCGCGTTCGCGGCGAGGTCCACCGGGAGGGGGGCGCCGTCGTACGCGCCGCCCGGCCCCCGGAAGCGGTACGCCGTGCCGAAGCCCTCGCCGCCCACGGCCCCCGACAGGCCGCCGATGGAGGCGAAGCCGTGGTTGTCGAGGATCACCACCTTGACCGGGACGCCCTCCTGCACGGCGGTGACGAGCTCGGTGGGGTTCATCAGGTACGTCCCGTCGCCGACCAGGGCCCACACCGGGCGGCCCGGCGCGGCGAGGGCGGTGCCGAGGGCGGCGGGGATCTCGTAGCCCATGCAGGAGTAGCCGTACTCGACGTGGTACTGGTCGGCGGAGCGGGCCCGCCAGAGCCTGTGCAGGTCCCCGGGGAGCGAGCCGGCGGCGTTGACCAGGATGTCGGTGGCGTCCACGAGCCCGTCGAGGAGGCCGAGGACCTGGGCCTGGGTGGGCGGCAGGTCCTCCGCGTCGGCGGGTACGGCGTACGCGGCGTCCACGCGGGCCTCCCACCCGGCCTTGGCCGCGGTGTACGCGGCCTCGTACGCGGGCTCGACCCGGTACCCGGCGACCGCGTCGAGCAGCTCCGCCAGCCCCTCGCGGGCGTCCGCCACCAGGGGCAGGGCGGCGAGCTTGTGGGCGTCGTACGGGTCGAGGTTGAGGCCGAGGAAGCGGACGGCCGGGTTCTGGAAGAGGGTCGAGGAGGCGGTCGTGAAGTCGGTGAGCCGGGTCCCGGCGGCGATGACCAGGTCGGCCTCCCGGGCCAGCGCGTCGGCGGTGGCCGTCCCCGTGTGGCCGACGCCGCCCACTTCGGCGGGGTGGTCGTACGGGAGGACCCCCTTGCCCGCCTGCGTGGTGGCGACCGGGATCCCGGTGGCCTCCGCGAGGGCGGCGAGCGCGGCCCCGGCGGCGGCGTGCCGGATGCCGCCGCCGGCGACGATCAGGGGGCGCGCGGAGCCCCGTACCGCCTCGGCGGCGGCGGCCAGCTCGCGGCGGTCGGGGCGCGGGCGGCGCACGGTCCACACCCGCTCGGCGAAGAACTCCTCGGGCCAGTCGTGGGCCTCGGCCTGTACGTCCTGCGGCAGCGCGAGGGTGACGGCCCCGGTCTGCACGGGGTCGGTGAGCACCCGCATCGCCTGGAGGGCGGCCGGGACCAGGGCCTCGGGCCGGGTGATCCGGTCGAAGTACCGCGAGACGGGGCGCAGGGTGTCGTTGACGGAGACGTCTCCGGCACAGGGGACTTCGAGCTGCTGGAGCACCGGATCGGCGGGCCGGGTCGCGAAGGTGTCGCCGGGCAGCAGGAGCACCGGGATCCGGTTGATCGTGGCGAGGGCGGCTCCGGTGACGAGGTTGGTCGCGCCGGGCCCGATGGAGGTGGTCACGGCGTGCGCGGAGAGCCGGCCGCTCTGGCGGGCGTAGCCGACGGCGGCGTGCACCATGGCCTGCTCGTTGCGCCCCTGGAGGAAGGGCATGGCCTCGGGGCCGCTCTCCAGCAGGGCCTGTCCGATCCCGGCCACGTTGCCGTGCCCGAAGATCCCCCAGGTGGCGGCGATCAGCCGGTGGCGCCGGCCGTCGCGCTCGGTGTACTGGCCGGCCAGGAAGCGGACCAGGGCCTGGGCGGTGGTGAGCCTCATGCGGGGTCCTCCGCGCGGGGGAAGGGCAGCCGGGGGTCGACGGCCAGGGCGGGCCAGGTGCCGCGGATCCAGCCGTGGTCGGGGTGGTCCCGGATCAGCCACTCCCGCGTCGCGTCCGGCCCGGCCATCACGTTCAGGTAGTACATGTCGTGGCCGGGCGCGGCGATGGAGGGGCCGTGCCAGCCGTCCGGGACGAGGACGGTGTCGCCCGTCCGCACCTCGGCGAGGACGTCGGTCCTCCCGGCCGGGGAGGGGCTCACGCGCTGGTAGCCGACGCCGGGGACGCCGTCGTGCGGGGCGATCTCGAAGTAGTAGATCTCCTCCAGGCGGGACTCCTCGCCGGGGTGGTGCTCGTCGTGCTTGTGGGGCGGGTACGAGGACCAGTTCCCGCCGGGGGTGAGCACCTCGACGGCGATGAGCCGGTCGCAGGGGAACACGTCGGCGGCGGCGAAGTTGTGGACCTGCCGGGAACAGGTGCCGGCGCCGCGCAGCTCCACGGGGACGGCCCCGGCGGGCCCGTACCGGGCCGGCAGCCGGCGCTCGCAGCGGGCCCCCACGAGCGCGAACCGGCCGCCCCGCGCCGAGGTGACGTCCGCGCGGCCGTCGCGGGGCAGGTACGCGAAGTCGCTCGGCCCGCCGAACACCCCGCTCCTGCCCCCCAGCCGGAAGACCTGCGGTCCGCTCCCCCCACCCGGCCCCGGATCCGAGCCTGCCCTCCGGTCCGGAACCGCCCCAGGCCCCAACCCGGAACTCCCATCCGGAAACACCTCCGGATCAGGCTCAGGATCCGGGCACACCCCAGACCCCAACCCGGAACTCCCATCCGGAAACACCTCCGCATCGGGCTCAGGATCCGGGCACACCCGGGGGGCAAGCCCAGGGAACCCTTCCGGGGCCAGGCCGGGGTGTCGTGCCGCGGCTGCGCCCGGACCCCCGTCCGGACCCAGCCCAGGAGCCCCTGCCGCAAACGGTTCGGAACCCCCGGCCGGGAACGGCCCAAAACGCCCGTCCGGGCCCAGCCCGGGACCCCCGGCCGGGAACGGCCCGGAACCCCCAGCCGGGCCCAGCCCGGGGCCCGGCCCGGAATCCGGCTCGGGGCGGTGGTCCGGCCCAGGGCCGTGGCCCGGCCCAGGGCCGTGGCCCGGCCCGGGGCGGTGGCCCGGCCCAGGGCCATCGTCCGGCCCGGGGCGGTGGCCCGGCCCGGAATCCGGCTCCGGCTCGGAATCCGGCTCCGGGCCGGAGTCCGGCCCGGGGTCCGGGTGCCGGGCCGGGGCCGGGGGGGCCTCCGTGCAGCGGACCTCGCAGGTGCCCGCGAGCGGGAGGACGATCCACTCCGCGTCGCCGCAGGCGAACCCGTACGTCTCCCCCGGCGCCAGCTCCAGCACCCGCAGCCGGGTGAACTCCATGGCCGACTCAGACACCACCGGCACGGCCCAGCACCTCCTCCACCTCGTCCGGGAACGGCATCGCCGTCGAGCACGCCAGCCGGGAGGCCACGATCGCGCCGGCCGCGTTCGCGTGGCGCAGCACCCGTTCCAGGTCCCAGCCGGCCAGCAGTCCGTGGCACAGGGCGCCCCCGAACGCGTCCCCGGCACCCAGCCCGTTGACCACCGTCACCGGCACCGGCGGCACCTCCACCACCGTCCCGTCCCGGTGCACGGCCAGTACGCCCCGCGGCCCGCGTTTGACCACGGCCAGTTCCACCCCGGCGTCGAGCAGCGCCCGCGCGGCCCCGTACGGCTCGTCCCGGCCGGTGGCCACCGCGCACTCCTCGGTGTTGCCGACGGCGACGGTCGCCAGGGCGAGGGCCCGCTCGTACCAGGGCCCCGGCGGTTCCTCCCAGAGCATGGGCCGCCAGTCCAGGTCGAAGACGGTGGTCCCGGACTTCGAGCGGGCCTCCAGCGCGCCGAGGGTGGCGCTGCGGCTGGGCTCAGCGCTGAGTCCGGTGCCCGTCATCCAGAAGACCCGGGCCGCCCGCACCGCCTCCCGGTCCACCTCGTCCGCCCCGATCTCCAGGTCGGGGGCCTTGGGGAGCCGGTAGAAGTAGAGCGGGAAGTGGTCCGGCGGGAAGACCTCGCAGAAGGTGACGGGCGTCGGGTACCGCTCGACCTCGCCCACCCACCGGTCGTCGACGCCGAAGCCGCGCAGCTCGGCGCGCAGGTACGCCCCGAAGGGGTCGGCCCCGGTCCGGGTGATCACGGCCGTGCGGCGGCCCAGCCGGGCCGCGGCGACGGCGACGTTCGTGGGCGAGCCGCCGAGGAACCTGCCGAAGGTGTCGGCCTCGCCGAGCGGTACACCGGTCTTGAGCGGGTAGAGATCCACCCCGATCCGTCCCATGGTGATCAGGTCGTACGCGGACCCGTCCGCGCTGTTCACCGCCGACACTCCCGCGACTCCTGCCACTTGCGCCGCTCCTCCCGCTCCCCGTACCCGTGCCCGTTCCATTCGCCTTCCCCGTTGCCTTGAGCCTCGCACCCTAAGGTGGCCGTCATGACCTCCTCCCCACCCGCGTTGACCCGTATCCGTGTCGGTTCGGCTCCGGACTCCTGGGGTGTCTGGTTTCCGGAGGATCCCCTCCAGACCCCCTGGGAGCGCTTCCTCGACGAGGTGGCCGACGCCGGGTACGAGTGGATCGAGCTCGGTCCCTACGGCTACCTGCCCACCGACGCGGCCCGCCTCGCCGACGAGACGGCGAAGCGGGGCCTGCGGGTGTCCGCCGGCACCGTCTTCACCGGACTCCATCACGGGCCCGCCGTCTGGGAGGAGACCTGGGAGCACGTGTCGCGGATCGCGGCGCTCACCCGGGACACGGGCGCGCAGCACCTGGTCGTCATCCCCTCCTTCTGGCGCGACGACAAGACCGGCGCGGTACTGGAGGACCGGGTCCTGACCCCGGACCAATGGCGCGAACTGACCTCCCAGACCGAGCGGCTGGGCCGGGAGGTCCGGGACCGCTACGGGCTGCGGATCGTGGTCCACCCGCACGCCGACACCCACATCGACACGCCGTCGAACGTGGCCCGGTTCCTGGACGCCACCGATCCGGCCCTGGTCTCGCTGTGCCTGGACACCGGGCACTACGCGTACTGCGGCGGGGACAGCGTCGAGGCGATCGAGACCTTCGGCGAGCGGATCGGCTACCTCCACCTCAAGCAGGTGGACCCGCGGGTCCTCGCCGAAGTACGGGCCGAGGAGCTGCCCTTCGGGCCGGCCGTGGCCCGCGGGGTGATGTGCGAGCCTCCGTCGGGAGTGCCCGCGCTGGAACCCGTACTGGCGGCCGCCCAGCGGCTCGGGGTGGAGCTCTTCGCCATCGTGGAGCAGGACATGTACCCGTGCCCGCCCGACCGGCCGCTGCCCATCGCCCGGCGCACCCGGGCCCATCTGCGCTCCTGCGGCGCCCGTTGACACCCTGGAGGACAGACACATGAGCGGCACGCTCGGCATCGCGGTCATCGGCACCGGGAGGATGGGCTCCGATCACGTCCGGCGGATCGGCACCACGGTGGGCGGAGCCCGGGTGGTGGCCGTCGCCGATCCGGACGGGGAGCGGGTCAAGGAGGTCGCGGCGGGGCTGGAGGGCGCGGGCGCGTACACGGACCCGGGCGCCGCGATCGCGGCGCCCGGGGTGGACGCCGTGCTGATCGCCTCCCCCGGTCCCGCCCACGAGGAGGCGGTCCTGCACGCCCTGGAGCGACGGCTTCCGGTGCTCTGCGAGAAGCCCCTGACCCCGGATCCGGAGGGGGCCCTGCGGATCATGGAGGCGGAGCGGCGGCTGGGGCGGCGGCTGGTGCAGGTGGGGTTCATGCGGCGCTTCGACGCCGAGTACGAGCGGCTCAAGGAGCTGCTGGACGCGGGCGGGATCGGCCGGCCGCTCTTCCTGCACTGCCGCCACCGCAACGCCTCCTCGCCCTCCTTCTTCACCGGCGACATGCTGATCAGCGACTCGGTGGTGCACGAGGTGGACGCGGCCCGCTGGCTGCTGGGCCAGGAGATCACCGCCGTGACCGTGCTCGCGCCCACCCCCACCTCGGCCGCTCCGGAGGCGCTGGGCGATCCGCGTTTCGTCCTGCTGGAGACCTCGGGCGGCGCGATCGTGGACGTGGAGATCTTCGTCAACTGCGGTTTCGGCTACCAGGTGCGCTGCGAGGCGGTCGGTGAATCCGGCACCGCCCGCATCGGCGACGGCCACGCGATGGTGGTCGAATCGGGCGGCCGGTGGGGCGGGGAGGTGGTCCAGGACTACACGACCCGGTTCGCCGACGCCTACGACCGCCAGGTGCGGCGCTGGGTGGCCGCGGCGGCGCGGGGCCGGGTGGCGGGACCCGACGCGTGGGACGGGTACGCGGCGGCGGCCGTCTCCCGGGCGGGGCTGGCGGCCGCGCGCAGCGGCGTACGGACCGAGGTGCGGATGGCGGAACGGCCGGAGCTGTACGCGGCCGGGCGGGACTGAGCGGACCCGGAGCGGACCCGGAGCGCCCCGGACGCCCCAGACGCCCCGGAGCACCCCGGACACCCCTCACGCCCCGCACGCCCTGCGCATCCCGCGCGCCCCGCACCCCCAGGTGACTCCTGTGTCGTATTCCGTCACGGGAGTCACCCTCCTGTGACGGATGTCCGCATTTCGCGGGTTTTCTGTCACAGGCCGTCGACAGCCGCTCCCCCGAACTCACCGGGCGTCGTTCTCCGGGCACAACCCGAGTGATCGTCACTGTCCACGCGCCGGCTCCCCCGACGGCCGTCCGGCCGGCCCCGCGGCGTGGACCAGGAGGTGTCGTGGATGAGCGACCGAACGCTGTGGTCGTACAAGGAGATCGCCGCCCATATCCAGGTCCAGCCGGACACCGTGCGCTCCTACCGGAAGCACGGACTGCTCCCCTCGCCCGACCACGTGGAGGGCGCGAAGCCCTACTGGTACGCCGACACCATCCGCGCCTGGGTGGCCCGCCGCCCGGGCAACCGGGGGCGCCGCGACGGCTGACGCCCCCGGCGACCGCTATCGGTGGATAGCGTTCCCCATGCGCGGTAAACGCCGTTTACTGGGATTACGGCGACCTTGCCCCCCCACACGCTTCACCGGGATCCCGCCAAGTACCGCCAGATGCTCGCTCAATACCCCCTAGGGGTATAATCTGGGAGCAGAGAGACACCCCGACGAAGGAGAACGACATGACCGCCGAGACGGACACCCAGACCACCGCCGTGTACAAGGTCACCGGCATGACCTGTGGGCACTGCGAGGGCGCCGTGACCGCCGAGCTGACCGCCCTGGCGGGAGTCTCCTCGGTCAAGGCCGTCGCCACCACCGGTGAGGTCACCGTGGTCTCCGCCGCCCCGCTCGCCGAGGAAGACGTCCGCGCCGCCGTGGACG
Organism: Streptomyces sp. NPDC004667; assembly: GCF_040609475.1. Classification (NCBI taxonomy): domain Bacteria; kingdom Bacillati; phylum Actinomycetota; class Actinomycetes; order Kitasatosporales; family Streptomycetaceae; genus Streptomyces; species Streptomyces sp. NPDC004667. The sequence continues at coordinate 27,526 of NZ_JBEXKC010000079.1, forward strand.
AGGCGGGCTACGAGCTCGCCGGCCGGGTCTGAGCCGCATCCCGCCACTCCCGCAGCGCCCAGCCGGTCCGTACCGGCCAGCTCATACTGGTCCCGTACGGGCCGGCCCTCCCCCTGGAGCCGGAAAGATGACCAGCACAGTGCACGACGGGCCCATAACGGCGGTCGAGCTCTCGATCGGCGGGATGACCTGCGCCTCCTGCGCCGCCCGGATCGAGAAGAAGCTCAACCGGATGGACGGCGTCGAGGCCACGGTGAACTACGCCACCGAGAAGGCCCACGTCTCCTGCACGGGTGACGTACGGGTCGCCGACCTGATCGCGACCGTCGTGAAGACCGGGTACACCGCCGAGGAGCCCGCGCCCCCGCCCCCGCCCCCCGCGGCGGCCGACGGGGCCGGACCGGAACGGGAAGCGGAAGCGGAAGCGCCCTCCGGACGCGACCCGGAACTGGCCGCGCTGCGGCAGCGGCTGCTGGTCTCCGCCGTCCTCGCCGTGCCCGTCGTCGTGCTCGCGATGGTCCCGGCCCTCCAGTTCGACAACTGGCAGTGGCTCTCGCTGACCCTGGCCGCGCCCGTGGTCGTCTGGGGCGGCTTCCCCTTCCACAAGGCCGCCTGGACGAACCTGCGGCACGGCGCGGCCACCATGGACACCCTGGTGTCCATCGGCACCCTCGCCGCCTTCGCCTGGTCGCTGTGGGCCCTGTTCTTCGGGCAGGCGGGCATGCCCGGCATGCGGCACGGCTTCGACGTGGGCGCCTCGCACGCGGACGGCTCCTCCGCCATCTATCTGGAGGTCGCCGCCGGAGTCGTCACCTTCATCCTGCTCGGCCGCTACCTGGAGGCCCGCTCCAAGCGGAAGGCCGGGGCCGCCCTGCGGGCCCTGCTGGAACTGGGCGCCAAGGACGTGGTGGTGCTGCGCGCGGGCCGCGAGGTCCGCGTCCCGGTCGCCGCGCTCGCGGTCGGAGACCGGTTCGTCGTCCGCCCCGGCGAGAAGATCGCCACCGACGGCACCGTCGTCGAGGGCTCTTCCGCCGTGGACGCCTCGATGCTGACGGGGGAATCCGTCCCGGTCGAGGTGGCCGTCGGGGACCCGGTGACCGGCGCCACGGTCAACGCCTCGGGCCGGCTCGTCGTCGAGGCCACCCGGATCGGGGCCGACACCCAGCTCGCCCGGATGGCCAGGATGGTCGAGGACGCGCAGAGCGGCAAGGCCGCGGTGCAGCGGCTCGCCGACCGCGTCGCCGGCGTCTTCGTCCCCGTCGTCCTGCTCCTCGCCCTCGGCACCTGGGTCGCCTGGCTGCTCATCACCGACGACGCCACCGCCGCCTTCACCGCCGCCGTGTCCGTCCTGATCATCGCCTGCCCCTGCGCCCTGGGCCTGGCCACGCCCACCGCGCTGATGGTCGGCACCGGGCGGGGCGCCCAGCTCGGCATCCTGATCAAGGGCCCCGAGGTGCTGGAGTCGACCCGCCGGGTGGACACCGTCGTCCTGGACAAGACCGGGACGGTCACCACCGGCCGGATGACCCTGTCCGCCACCCACCCCGCCGAGGGGGTCGACGCCGGCGAACTGCTGCGCCTGGCCGGCGCCCTGGAGCACTCCTCCGAGCACCCGATCGCGCGGGCCGTCGCCGCGGCGGCCGCGGACGCCGCCGGCGGGCTGCCCGTCCCGGAGGACTTCCGCAACCACGGCGGGCTCGGCGTCGAGGGCACCGTCGAGGGACACGCCGTCCTCGTGGGGCGCGAACGGCTGCTGGCCGACCGGTCGGTGGCGCTGCCCGCCGCGCTCGCCGAAGCCAAGGAGGCCGCCGAGGCCACCGGCGCCACGGCCGTGCTGGTGGCCTGGGACGGAACGGCCCGCGGGGTGCTGAGCGTGGCCGACGCGGTCAAGGAGACCAGCGCCGAGGCCGTGACCCGGCTGCGCGCACTGGGCCTGACCCCGGTCCTGCTGACCGGCGACAACCGGGCCGTGGCCGAGACGGTGGCCCGCGAGGTGGGCATCGACGAGGTCATCGCCGAGGTGCTCCCGCAGGACAAGGTGGACGTGGTCCGCCGGCTCCAGGCCGAGGGCCGTACGGTCGCCATGGTGGGCGACGGGGTCAACGACGCGGCCGCGCTGGCCCAGGCGGACCTCGGCCTGGCCATGGGCACCGGTACCGACGCGGCCATCGAGGCCGGGGACCTGACCCTCGTACGGGGCGACCTGCGGGTGGCCGCGGACGCCATCCGGCTCTCCCGGCGCACCCTCGCCACCATCAAGGGCAACCTCTTCTGGGCCTTCGGCTACAACCTGGCGGCGCTGCCGCTGGCGGCCGCCGGGCTGCTCAACCCGATGATCGCGGGGGCCGCGATGGCCTTCTCCTCGGTCTTCGTGGTCACCAACAGCCTGCGGCTGCGGTCCTTCCGCTAGTGGCCCTCCTCCCCCGGCTCTCCACAGTTCCTTCACTGGAGACGCAGATCACAGTGATCGCAACGTAACCATCCGGGGTCGACACGGGTCTAATGGGGCGATGCCAGAAACGTCTTGGGGGATGTTTCACGGAGGTCTTGGGGGACGTCCTGGGCATCTGCCGGCCGGGACGCGTGCCCTCGGGAAGCCTTGAGCGGCCCTCCCGACCCGAACGGGTCCCGGCACACACCGACGCCCCGGCGCGGATCCCGTGGGGGGAATCCGCTGCCGGGGAAAAGGAAAGCGCCCCGACCGTCGACCCGTGGGGGGATCGACGGCGGGGCGCTTTTCGTACGCTCGTGCCGCTCGGGCTCGCGGTCAGCGGGCCTCGACGGGGACGAAGTCGCGCAGGACCTCGCCGGTGTAGATCTGGCGCGGGCGGCCGATGCGGGAGCCGGGCTCCTTGATCATCTCGTGCCACTGGGCGATCCAGCCGGGGAGCCGGCCGAGCGCGAAGAGCACGGTGAACATCTCGGTCGGGAAGCCCATGGCCCGGTAGATCAGACCGGTGTAGAAGTCCACGTTCGGGTAGAGGTTGCGCGCGACGAAGTACTCGTCGGCCAGCGCGTGCTCTTCCAGCTTGAGCGCGATGTCCAGCAGCTCGTCGCTCTTGCCGAGCGCCGAGAGGACGTCGTGCGCCGCCGCCTTGATGATCTTCGCCCGGGGGTCGAAGCTCTTGTAGACGCGGTGCCCGAAGCCCATCAGGCGGACGCCGTCCTCCTTGTTCTTCACCTTGCGGATGAAGGCGTCGACGTCGCCGCCGTCGTTCTTGATGCCTTCCAGCATCTCCAGGACGGACTGGTTGGCGCCGCCGTGCAGCGGGCCCCACAGGGCGGAGATGCCGGCGGAGATCGAGGCGAACATGTTCGCCTGCGAGGAACCGACCAGGCGCACGGTGGAGGTCGAGCAGTTCTGCTCGTGGTCCGCGTGCAGGATCAGCAGCTTGTCGAGCGCCGAGACCACGACCGGGTCCAGGTCGTACTCCTGGGCCGGCACGGAGAAGGTCATGCGCAGGAAGTTCTCGACGTAGCCGAGGTCGTTGCGCGGGTAGACCACCGGGTGGCCGACCGACTTCTTGTACGCGTACGCGGCGATCGTCGGGAGCTTGGCCAGCAGGCGGATCGTCGAGAGGTGGCGCTGCTTCTCGTCGAACGGGTTGTGGCTGTCCTGGTAGAACGTCGACAGCGCGCTGACCACGGAGGACAGCATCGCCATCGGGTGCGCGTCGCGCGGGAAGCCGTCGTAGAACCGCTTGACGTCCTCGTGCAGCAGCGTGTGCTGGGTGATTTCGTTGCGGAACGACGCGAGCTGGTCGACGGTCGGGAGCTCACCGTTGATCAGCAGGTAGGCGACCTCGATGAAGGTCGAGCGCTCCGCCAGCTGCTCGATCGGGTAGCCGCGGTAGCGCAGGATGCCCTGCTCGCCGTCGAGGTAGGTAATCGCGGACTTGTAGGCGGCGGTGTTTCCGTAGCCGCTGTCCAGCGTGACGAGCCCGGTCTGGGCCCTCAGCTTCGAGATGTCGAAGCCCTGGTCACCGACAGTGCTTTCGACCACCGGATAGGTGTATTCACCGTCCGCGTACCGGAGTACTACAGAGTTGTCGCTCACGTCATCCCTCACCGACGTAGTGCCTCTTCTTCGAGGTGCCCTGACTGCCTCTACCTTCCCCCATTTGGCGCAGGAAAGTGCACTCGGGGTCGGCCTTTGGTTCTTTTGACGGCACTGAGTGCCTTCAACCTGCTCATCCTGCCCCCTCCGCACCGGTGGTGACACCCCAAATGATCGATCATCTAGGTGATGTTTCCCACCGGTATCCGACCGGACAGCCTCGCGGCGACCGCCGTGTACCTCCTGCCTGCGGAAACGGTACGCACCGCCTGCCCGAGGGCCTTGCGGGACCCGACCAGGACGACCAGTTTCTTCGCCCTGGTCACCGCCGTGTAGAGCAGATTTCGCTGGAGCATCATCCAAGCCCCGGTGGTGACCGGGATCACGACCGCGGGATATTCACTCCCCTGGGAACGGTGGATGGTGACGGCGTACGCGTGGGCGAGCTCATCGAGCTCGGCGAACTCGTACCCCACCTCCTCGTCCTCCTCCGTCCTGACCGTCAGCTTCTGTTCGTCGAGGTCAAGGGCGGTGACCACGCCCACGGTGCCGTTGAAGACACCGTTGGCCCCCTTGTCATAGTTGTTGCGGATCTGGGTGACCTTGTCGCCCACCCGGAAGACCCGGCCGCCGAACCGCTTCTCGGGCAGGTCCGGCCGGGCCGGGGTGATCGCCTGCTGGAGCAGGCCGTTGAGGTTCCCGGCGCCGGCCGGGCCGCGGTGCATGGGGGCCAGTACCTGGACGTCACGCCGCGGGTCCAGGCCGAATCTGGCCGGAATGCGACGGGCGGCCACGTCGACGGCGAGCAGGCCGGCCGCCTCGGTGTCCTCCTCGGGGAAGAGGAAGAAGTCCGGCAGCCCGTCGGTGATGGGCGGGACCCCGGTGTTGATCCGGTGCGCGTTGGTGACCACGCCCGACTGCTGCGCCTGGCGGAAGATCCTGGTCAGGCGGACGGCGGGGACCGGGCCGCCCTCGGCCAGCAGGTCCCTCAGCACCTCTCCCGCCCCGACGGAGGGGAGCTGGTCCACATCGCCGACGAGCAGCAGGTGCGCGCCCGGGGCCACGGCCTTGACGAGTTTGTTCGCCAGGAGCAGATCCAGCATCGAGGCTTCGTCCACCACGACGAGATCGGCGTCCAAGGGCCGGTCCCGGTCGTACGCCGCGTCCCCGCCCGGCTTCAGCTCCAGCAGCCGGTGCACGGTGGAGGCCTCGGCCCCCGTCAGCTCCGACAGCCGCTTCGCCGCCCGGCCGGTGGGGGCGGCGAGCACCACCTTGGCCTTCTTCGCGCGGGCCAGCTCCACGATCGAGCGCACGGTGAAGGACTTGCCGCAGCCCGGCCCGCCGGTGAGGACGGCGACCCGGCGGGTGAGGGCGAGGCGGACCGCGTCCCGCTGCTCGGGGGCGAGGGAGGCCCCGGTGCGACCGGCCAGCCAGCCGAGGGCCTTGTCCCAGTCCACGTCCCGGAAGCCGGGCATCCGGTCCTCCTCGGCGTTCAGGAGCCGGCGGACCTGCCCGACCAGCGACAGCTCCGCCCGGTGGAAGGGCACCAGGTACACGGCGGTGAGGGGGTCCGGGCCGCCCTGGGGGTCCGGCACGGATTCCCGTACGACGCCTTCCGGATCGGCGGCGAGTTCGGCCAGGCACTCGATGACCAGGCCGGTGTCCACCTGGAGCAGCTTGACCCCGTCGGCGATCAGCCGCTCCTCGGGGAGGAAGCAGTGGCCCTGGTCGGTGGACTGGGAGAGGGCGTACTGGAGCCCGGCGCGGACCCGCTCGGGGCTGTCGTGCGGGATGCCGACGGCCTGGGCGATGCGGTCGGCAGTGAGGAAGCCGATGCCCCACACGTCGGCGGCGAGCCGGTAGGGCTGGTTCTTGACCACCGAGATGGAGGCGTCGCCGTACTTCTTGTAGATCCGCACGGCGATGGAGGTGGAGACGCCGACGCCCTGGAGGAAGACCATGACCTCCTTGATGGCCTTCTGCTCCTCCCAGGCGGCGCCGATCATCTTCGTCCGCTTGGGGCCGAGGCCGGGGACCTCGATCAGGCGCTTGGGCTCGGCCTCGATGACGTCGAGGGTGTCGGTGCCGAAGTGCTCCACGATCCGGTCGGCGATCCTCGGGCCGATCCCCTTGATGAGGCCGGAGCCGAGGTAGCGGCGGATGCCCTGGATGGTGGCGGGCAGCAGCGTGGAGTAGTTCTCGACGCTGAACTGCTTGCCGTACTGGGGGTGCGAGCCCCAGCGGCCCTCCATGCGCAGGGACTCGCCGGGCTGTGCGCCGAGCAGCGATCCGACGACGGTCAGCAGGTCCCCGGCGCCGCGGCCGGTGTCGACCCGGGCGACCGTGTACCCGCTCTCCTCGTTGGCGTAGGTGATGCGTTCCAGCACCCCCTCGACCACCGCCAGTTGCACCGCCCCGTTGGTTGTCATGGCACGAAACTACCGGCAGGCGCCGACAGCCGGTCGGCGCCTGTGGACAAACGGAAGGGGGTCCGGCCTTCCGGCCGGACCCCCTCACGGTTACCCCTCCCTCGTCGGACTTCCCGATCCCCCCGGATCCCCTCCCGGAAGTCCCGACGCACCGTACGACCCCCGATCGGCCCGCGGGGTTGCACTCCGGGCGCCTGATTTGCCTTTCCGTTACCAAACGCCTACCCAAGGTGCCAGCGAATCGGGACGGACGTAGCGTTTCCGGCATGAGCGAATCTTCATTCCAGGACGACGTGCTGGGCGAGCTCGGCGACGAGAAGCTGACCGAGATCGCGGGACTGCTGGGCACCGACACGGACGGCGCGCGCGCCGCGGTCGACGAGACCGTGGGGGCCATGGCCGGGGGCCTCCAGGAGAAGGCCGCGGCGGAGGGCGAGGACGGCGAGGTGGGCCAGGCCCTCGCGGAGGTGGCCGAACCCCCGTTGCAGGGCGTGGCCACGCTCGGCGGCCTCGGCGGGCTGCTCAGCGGCGGCATGATGGCGGGGGTGCTGGCGAAGGTGAGCAAGCCCGTGGCCAACGCCGTCGCGAAGAAGACCGGGATCCCGGCCGCGACCGTCAGCCGGGTCATCGAGGTGCTGATCCCGGTGGTGCTGGCCGTCTTCGCCAAGCGCGCCGCGGAGGGCAAGGCGGGCGCGGGCACCCCGTCGGCGGGCGGCGCCCCGGCCCCCGGCGCCCCGGCCCCCGG